>NZ_JBQCUY010000004.1:0-283010 GCF_051962805.1 Neisseria sp. P0008.S002
ATTTAGGTTATAGTCAAAGTCAAATTGAAGTTTTACCTGAAAATTTAAGGACTATTCTTGATATTATAAAGATACTTGAAAAGAAACCAATAGTTGAAAAGAAAGTTGTCGATAATTATATGCAATCAAAATTTCCAAGTTTATTATCTGATAATCATGATAAACGTTTGGCATTTTTAACTTCTCTAGTAAAGAAGAAAAGAAACTTACACTTTAATAAAAAATCTAATAATGTTGGAATGAGTAAGTTTCTTAAATTGCTCTGTGATACATTTATCTGGGCAAATCAGCAAAATCCCATAGTAATTATTAAAAGTCACGCAGATTTAATAAAGGCAATGGAAAGGTACAACTTCAAAGCATGTAAAGACGAATTCTATATGATAGAGAAATTGCAATCACATTCTTGGTTCTTGTTTGGGCGGAATTTAAATAATGCATAAGATTATGTATTTATTGAATAATTTATCAAAAAAGGGGCGTTAAGTCAATATTTTAACCCTGGTTTTGGGCTAATTTTAAACAATTTTGACCTATGCTTTTTTCTCTTAAATTTGCAAAATAGCGCCAAGGTTATCCAGAAAACGTCTGGAATATTTTAAATCAACTTTTGGAGCTTATTATGCTTGATAGTTTTAAAGAAGCACAACAAAATCTAAATCTGATTAAATTATCAGATTTACTTAAACTTGTACCACTTTCAAGGACTGGCATTTATGATCGTCTTAATCCTAAAAGTAGGTATTATGATTCGACTTTCCCGCGGCCCATTAAACTTGGTGAGAGAACCAATCGTTGGGTAAGAGAGGAAGTAGAAGAATGGCTTGAAGCATTAAAAGCACAACGCTTTAATTCACGTATGAAGGGAGCGAAAAATGAATGCTAACTTCAACGAATCTGAGTTACACCTTTGTTTACACTACAAATTAAGCAATCTCGCTAGAAGTGTACAAAACCAAATTCAATCGCCTATGCCGATAGTTGTTTCTTCTATGCTGACAGCGTTGTCAACTGCTATGCAGTCCTTTGTCAAAGTGAGGTTGCCTATAGGAATGACTATCCCAAGCAACCTGTATGTTTGCACTATTGCTGATTCAGGAGAGCGTAAAACCAGTACCTTAAATCTGTTTATGAAGGGTATCAGACAGTTTGAAAACGAATTAAGTGTTATGAATCAACAGATTATTTCCAGTAATAAGAGTAAGCAAATTGTTTGGGATTTGCGCTATTCTGAGCTCATGAAAAAGCTGAAGAAAGCAATTAATCAAAATGACGCGGGTAACATCGATGTTTATAGTGCCAAACTTAGGGAACTTGAATCGGAAAAACCAACTGAAGAACAAATAAGTAGAATTGTGTTTGATGATGCCACAATTGAGGCTCTGACTTTTCAATTAGGCCAATCGAAAGTGGGAGGCTTGTATGTAACGACTGAAGCTGGGAGTGTTCTAAAAAACATGACTACCAAACATACTTCATTGCTTAATACACTTTGGGATGGTGAGAAAATTCATGTTGACCGTCAATCTGGTTCTTATGACGTTGATAATATTTTAAGTTGCTCTTTTTCTGTGCAACCGGACTTGTTCACAGAAGCATTAGGTAAAAAAGAAAACATGATTCGAGGTAGCGGGCTGCTAGCCCGTATGTTGGTGTGTTATCCACAAAGCACACAAGGTTTCCGGAGTATAAGTGAGCCATTTACCAATTTTGATTTGGAAGACTTCAATACAAGGATGAAACAGCTGTGTCAATTTTCAATTAACTGTGCACAGGATCAGAAAATCATCTGTTTAGAATTTGATGAATCAGCCAAAAGGCTGTGGATTAATACAGCTAATGATCTTGAAGCAAACATTTCGGAAATAGGTAGGTACCAAAGCGTCAAAGATGTAGTAAGCAAATTCATGAATAATGCTTCGAGGATTGCAGCTCTGATTTATTTTTATCTTTATGGTGATGAAAACGAAGAAGCAACAAGCAAAATTCCAGAATCGATACTACATTCTTCTATTATGCTTATGGGATACTATTTGGAAGAGTCGCTCCGATTATTTGGCGAGAAGTCAGAAGAGCAGGTGCGTTTTGAGTATGCTCAATCCTTATTTCAATACCTTGCCAGAACCTATAATCCACAAAATCCTTATCCAGGTATAGAGAAGCAGACTATCTGTAGAAATGGTCCACGGTTAATTCGTAAAGCTGTTTTGGCACAAATCGCAATTGATGAGCTTGTGAGACATGGTTATTTATATTATCACCCAAATGGAAAACCACTCATTTATTGGTTTACTCACAAATGGTTTCTAGAAAATGGATACTTCTGCCCACCTGGGTATTATCCCCCTTGTTGATTTACAATTAACATACTAATGGAGACCTTTACAAAAAAGCCTTCCTCCAACAGTCGAAATCCAAACACAGGTTTTCGGCTGTTTTTGTTTCAAATATCCACTGCTTCTACTCAAATACCCCCTTAATCCCCCTTGGATACCTGATAATCAGGCATCCGAGCCGCTTTCAACAGGTTCAAACACATCGCCTTCAGATGGCTTGGTGCACTCACTTTGCTCAGTCCGAAGTAGTCTGCCCGCGCATAGCGGAGTTTACGATGCAGCGTACCGAAGCTTTGTTCGACCACATAACGGGTTTTCGACAAATATCCGTTGCGTTTGGTTTGCACTTCCGTCAGCGGACGGTTACGGTGGGCTTTGCGCATAATGCCGTCCAGCAACCGATGCTCTTTCAGATGTTGTCGGTTTTTCTCACTGTCGTAGCCTTTGTCAGCATAGACGGTTGTACCTTCGGCTATCCCTTCCAGCAAAGGCGACAGGTGGTTGCACTCATGAGTATTGGGGGAGTGATGTGCAGTTTCTCGATATAGCCTTCCTCATCGGTGCGGGTATGTTGTTTGTAACCGAGTCTGTAGAGGCCGTTTTTCTTTGTCCAACGGGCATCGCTGTCTTTACTCGGTGTGGTTTGGCCGCTGACTTGTCCTTCTTCATCGACTTCTATGGCCTGACGCTGTTTGCTGCCGGCGGTTTGAATAATGGTGGCATCAATGACGGCGGCGGATGCTTTCTCTACTTTTAAGCCTTTTTCGGTCAGTTGGCGATTAATCAGTTCCAATAATTCAGACAGGGTGTTGTCTTGCGCTAACCAGTTGCGGTAGCGGCATAAGGTGCTGTAATCGGGGATGCACAGTTCGTCAAAACGGCAAAACAGGTTGAAATCGATGCGGGTGATGAGGCTGTGTTCGAGTTCGGGATCGGAGAGGCTGTGCCATTGTCCGTAGAAGCGCAAGAGCGACGCGAACGAATGAAAAAACAGTTCGCCGACTAAAATATAGATGTAGAAACCTTAAAAGGCCGTCTGAAATACTATTTGCACTTATTCCCGATTTGCTGCAACGGATGTTATCGGGCGGATTGGCAAAAGCGGAATTGCCCGGCGTCCGCACAGGCTTGGGATTCATCGATCGCAAGCTCGGCGGCTTTCTCGAACTGGGCTGGTATGCTTATCAAATGAAGCTCATCGGCACAGGCAACACCCCGCAGCCGAAACGCTCCGCGTGGGCGGAACTGTTCCGCCTGCTGAAAAACATCCGCCAACACCGCCTGCGTTCCGAACGGGCGTAAAAAGTGCGGTGTTTTGCAATTTTTCGCTTAAATTCCATCGCTTGCAGCTACAAAAGTGCGCTCTATTTTACGAATTTTTCTTTATATTCCCCAACAGTAATCTGCGCCCTTCAAATTCCTTGCCGGCAATTTCCAAAGCGAAGCGTTCTTTGTCGGCGTCGCGTACTTTGTCGTGTACGGCACGTAATTCCTGCACGCTAGCACCCAATGCCTTGACGATTTCATCGCCCATTTTCATGGAAGAATAGAAGGTTTCGCGCACTACGAAATCCGCTTCCGCTTTCACTAGGGCCAGCGCATTGCGTCTGTCCCAGGCGCGCACGAACACCTTGGCGTTCGGGTTGATATGATGAATATTTTCCACAATTCTGACCGCACTTTCTCTGTCGTCCACGCATACCGCTACGATGTCGGTGTGTTCCACGCCGCTGGCATGCAGCACGTCGGCGCGGGTGGCGTCGCCGTAATAGACTTTGAAACCGTATTCGCGTGCGACGTTGATGATGTCGGGATCGTTGTCCAGAATGGAAATGGTGGCACCGTAGGCTAGCGGCATTTGGCTGACCACCTGCCCCATGCGCCCGAATCCGATAATCAGCACGTTGCCGTTGAGTTCGCCCGCATGTTCTTCCACATCGTCCACTGCCGCAGCTGCGCGGGGTTCTTTGAAATAGCGGTCGAACAGCATAACGCTGAAGGGTGTCATAATCATGGAGAGCACCACGATTGCCGTCATATTCGCTAGCACTTCCGCATTAATCGCCCGTTGTACGGCAGCGGAGGCGAGTAATACGAAGGCGAATTCACCGCCCTGCGACATCAGTACGGCGCGGTGTATCGCGGTGTGATGGCTTGCTTTGGTAAAACGCGCCACTCCATAAATGGCAAGGCATTTCAAGATAATCATCAGTACAGTGGCGGAAAGAATTACCTTCCAGTTATTGAGCACCGTTGCCACATCCAGCGACATCCCGACAGCTAAGAAAAACAGCCCGAGCAAAAGGCCTCGGAACGGTTCGATATCCGCTTCAAGCTGATGACGGAAGTCGGATTCCGACAGCAGCACTCCCGCCAGAAACGCACCCATCGCCATAGACAGACCGCCCAGCTCCATTAAATAAGCCGCACCGAGTACCACCAGCAGCGCGGCGGCAGTCATCACCTCGCGTGCTTTGGATTTTGCCAGAATTTTAAACAGCGGATTGAGCAGCCAAATACCTGTCGCAATCAACGCTGCCAAAGAAAGCGCGGCAACACCGATTTTCTGCCATAGCGGTACGGCATCGGCAACGGCATTGGGATTATCGGGTGCTAGAAATGCTACAATCGCCAGCATGGGCACAATCAGCAAATCTTCAAACAGCAAAATGGAGACAATGCGCTGACCTTGCGGTGTGCTGATTTCATGACGTTCGTCCATAATCTGCATGACCATTGCGGTGGAGGTGAGTGTAAAACCTACCGCCGAAATAAACGACATCACTAAAGAAAAACCGTAAGCCAGCCCGATTAGGGTAAGGAACAGACTGGAAAACGTCACCTGCAGGGTACCCAAGCCGAAAATCTGATTACGCAATTTCCATAAATGCGACGGCTTCATTTCCAGCCCGATCAAAAACAGAAACATCACCACGCCGAATTCCGCAATATGCAAAATAGCGTGGGAATCGGTAACGAGCTTTAATCCGAAGGGTCCGATAACCAGCCCCGCAGCCAAATAACCCAGAATCGAGCCTAGACCTAAACGTTTAAATAACGGCACGGCAACTACCGCCGCCCCCAATAACACCACCACGTGCAATAAATCGCCGTCAGCCGCTTCTACCGCCATAATTCCTGCCTTTGTTAATTCATAAAAATTTTTCGTATTATAAAGAAAAATCGCCGTAACACAAAAAAGCCGTCATTTGACGGCTTCCTCTAAGAAAAGTGCGGTCGGTTTTTGTTAAATTATTGCACTTTGCCGTCGATTTCGATCGGGGTATATTCCACCGGCAGCCAAGTGTAGCGCCGTTGCTTTCGGCACGGATGTGTCTGATGCCGGGGAAGGGCATATGTGCGCCAGCTATCCAGATTTTACGTGTGGCGGCATCTTTGAGCGCGTCTTGGCGGCTGGCGCGTGCCTGTTTGGGGTCGCTGTCAAACTCAATGGCGATTTCGGGATCGGAGAGGCTGTGCCATTGTCCGAGCAGGACGGCTTTGAACATGGATAGCAGTGGATAGGCGGGACGACCGCGGTGGTCTCGAAGGTAACGGGCTCTTTGACGATTCAGGTACTGTTCGATCGGTTGCCAATCAATCACCTGATCCAACTTCAATAGTGGGAAACGGTCGATGTATTTGGCGATCATGGCTTGGGCAGTTTGCTGGAAGAAGGTGGTCATGGAAAATCCCCTGAATGTCTTAGTAGGAATTTAGGGGATTTTTGGGGGGATTTTGCAAAGGTCTCTAATGGCTAAAACGGCGAATATCGCCGTTTTAGCAATACTTAACGTCTGGAGTTTTTCAATCATATACAAATAGATGCTCAAATCTGCTTGAAGGTCGTAATTATTTACTATCCAATAGTGTCCAACTGCGTTCATTTTTTATTCAATCTCTTGTTGAGCATAAACCAAGAATTTAATATGTCGGTACTTTCTACTCAAACAGGGGGTAATTTCAATTATTAGGATCCTACCGACCGATCATAGTTATGCTTGGAGGGGCAAATTTATATGTGGGAAACTAGTAATTCGACTTTTTATGGTATACGTTGGTAACTTTGAAAAATCTCGTGTTTATTAACTAAATGGTTGAGGCCATATGATATTATTGGTATAGTTGAAGCCAATGTTGGAAATAGTAGACAGAATTGATTTGATGTAGCTCTACAAGTTTTGGTGGTACATTTGTTGGTATCTTTAAGAGTTTGACTGAAAATATACTTTAAATACATTCGGTTATATAGTTTTGTGAATCCTGCTCCCGCAACCAAATATAAAAATCCCCTGCAATCGCAGGGGATTTTGCTTTATGCGGTATTTATTGTTGCTTGGATTGATTGAAAGGCCGTCTGAACCATTGGGTTTCAGACGGCCTTTTTTATTGGCCGATGTTATCGGCGGCTAATTCGTTTTTGTCTTTTATTTTGGGTTTGCGTTTTTCAGACGGCCTATTGTTACTCCGGATCGGTATCGTTACGCAGGTATTCTTTCAGGCGTTGCAATTCTTTTTTGTCCAACCATTTATTGCGCGAACGTTGCAACAGGATCACCAATGCGGCGATTTCGTTACGCATATTGGTACTGAGCCAGAGGAAGCCTTGCCAGTCGTAATGCAGGCGGGCGGCCGGTTTGCTTAGTTCGGTATTGAGCGAAGTATCGATGCGGATGCGGCGGGCGTAGTGGCCTTTGATGAGACGTACGGTCAGGCGCAGTTCGCGTTGGAGTTGGTTGAAATGGCGGTCGAGCAGGCGGATTTCGCTTTCGTTGAGCGTGGGCGCGCGCAGTTTGGCGGCGGTGGTCAGGAGCAGCTCGGTGGTGGTGACGATTTTGCGGTGGGCATGTTGCATGGCTTCCATCATATTGTTGCTGATGTGGCTTTCGCCGGATGTTGCGGCCAGATGGCTGCGGCTTTTGACCATGCGGGCGTTGATTTTGCGCATTTTAATCATGTTTTGCTCCAAGCGCTCGCGCGTCATGCGCTTGCCGTTGCTGATTTCGGCAATCATTTTGGCGCAGTCGGTGAGGTTGTCGGCAAGCATGAAGCGCCACATCAGGGTGGAGCGCAGGGGCAGGAGTTTGGCGGCGGCAATGGCGATGGCGGCACCAATCAAAACGTTCATGGCGCGCATCAGGCCGCTGTCGAGCCAGTGGTGGCTGCTGTCGCCGATGAGCATGCACATGGTCAAACCGGCAAGCATGGCGACATAGCCGTTTTTGCCGACCGCAGACCAACCGGCCACTGCGCTGGCGGCACCGATAATCAGATAGAAGAAAACGTCGTCTTGCAAATAATGTTGGTTCAACCATAAAACGGTCAACCCAACACCCAAACCGATGGCCGTGCCGAGCATGCGTTCGACCGCTTTGGAGTAAATCGCGCCTTGGAATTGCAGCATGCCGAGGACGACAAAGACGGTCATGCCGATCCACTCGCCGTGTTGCAGGTGGAAGACTTTCGCCAACAGGGTGGAGAACACGATTGCCAAGCCGAGGCGGAAGGCGTGGATATGGCGGCGATAGCGGTAGCGTTCGTAGGCGTTGAGCCAGCGTTCGGAAAAATGGAGGCGTTCGGATTGGGCAGGCATGTTGTAAGACGTATCAGTATGTGGGGATGTAAATTATAACTGATTGGTAAAGCAGATGAAATTTTAACTGCTCCCCAACGGCTTGTCCTATTGCGGATTTTATCTGCCGCAAGCGGATATAATGGCGGCTTTGAATCAGACAGGTGGTGAAGAAATGGCGACGGTTTTAAGCGCAGGCGTGGACGAAGCGGGACGCGGCCCTTTGGTCGGCAGCGTATTTGCGGCGGCAGTGATTTTGCCGGAACATTTTGACTTGCCGGGTTTGACCGACTCAAAAAAACTGAGCGAAAAAAAGCGCGATATGTTGGCGCAGATGATTAAGGAACAGGCGGTTGCGTGGAGCATTGCCTTTGCCGATCCTGACGAAATCCTGCAACTGAACATCCTGCACGCAACCATGGCCGCGATGAAGCGCGCAGTCGAGGGGCTGTCGGTCACTCCCGACAAAGTGTGGATAGACGGCAACCGCGTGCCGAAAGATTTGAATGTTCCTGCCGAAGCCGTGGTCAAAGGCGACAGCAAAATTATTGAAATCTCCGCCGCTTCGGTTTTGGCCAAAACCGCGCGTGATGCGGAAATGTATGAATTGGCGAAACGCTATCCGCAATACGGGTTTGACCGCCACAAAGGCTACGGTACGGCGCAACATTTGGCCGCGTTGAAACAATACGGCGTCTTGCCGGAACACCGCCGCAATTTCGCACCGGTCAAAACCTTATTGGCACAAGGCAATCTGTTTGAAGAATGAAAGCATATCAAAAGGCCGTCTGAAAGATTTCAGACGGCCTTATTTTTGGAAAAGTATTATTTCAACGCAGCCAAACACTCTTTAATCAACTCAGGGCCGCGATAAATCAAACCGCTGTACACTTGAACCGCACTGGCGCCCAAGCGGATTTTTTCTGCCGCGTCCGTGCCGTTCATGATGCCGCCGACGCCGATAATCGGCAGCTTGCCGTCAATGCGTTCCGCCAAAAGTTTCAACACTTGATTGCTTTTCTCGCGTACGGGCAAGCCGCTCAAGCCGCCTTGTTCGCCTGCGAGCGGATGGCTGCCCAAGCTTGATTTGTCGATGGTTGTGTTGGTGGCGATGATGCCGTCCATTTCCACGGATTTGACCACATGGGCGATGTCGTCGATTTGCGCTTCGTCCAAATCCGGCGCGATTTTAACCGCCAGCGGCACATATTTGCCATGCGCGGCCGCCAGTTGCGCCTGTTTGTTTTTCAAGGCTTCCAACAATGCGCTCAATTCGTCGCCGCCTTGCAAAGCGCGCAGGTTTTTCGTATTGGGGGAGGAAATATTGACCGTGATATAGCTCGCGTGGGCGTAGGCTTTTTCCAAGCAAATCAGATAATCGTCGGCCGCGTTTTCAATCGGCGTAACGGCATTTTTACCGATGTTGATGCCCAAAATGCCTTTAAAGCGGCTGTTTTCAATGTTGCGGATCATCGCGTCGATGCCGTGGTTGTTGAAACCCATGCGGTTGATGATGCCTTGGTGTTCGGGAACGCGGAAAAGACGCGGCTGAGGATTGCCCGGCTGCGGCTTGGGCGTTACTGTGCCGATTTCGACAAAGCCAAAACCCAAAGCGGCAAACGCATCAATACACTCACCGTTTTTGTCCAAACCTGCCGCCAAGCCGACCGGATTGGGCAGCTGCAAACCCATCAGCTCGGTTGGTCGGGTGTGGCTGTCCACCTTGGGCAGCAGGCCGAGTTTTTCGATGGAACGCAAACTGTTGAGCGTGAAATGATGGGCCTTTTCTGCATCGAAACGGAACAGTATGGGGCGGACGAGTGAATACATGGCGGCGGCTTTCTGAACGGTTGATGAATTTGGCGTTATTTTACCTGAAACCGTCAAACTGCCCCAAACGTCTGTATCGATATGATTTTATTGTTTGGCGTCAAATGAAAATAAATAGGGCTTTTGCGTGTAGTCGGATAGTTCATTAAAATGGTAAAAGAGAGGCTTTTCAGACGGCCTGATGGATGTATCAAAAGGCCGTCTGAAAAGTTTTGATTTGATTGTTTACCTGATACAGGAAGATTTTTATGAAACAGGCGGTTGATCCTTATGCGAGTTTCCGTGAACTGACGCTGCGGGGAATGATACTCGGCGCGTTGATTACGGTGATTTTTACGGCATCCAATGTGTATTTGGGCTTGAAGGTGGGCCTGACTTTTGCGTCTTCGATTCCGGCTGCGGTAATTTCGATGGCGGTTTTGAAGTTTTTTAAAGGCAGCAATATTCTGGAAAATAATATGGTGCAGACTCAGGCTTCGGCCGCGGGTACGCTCTCCAGTATTATTTTTATCTTGCCGGGTTTGCTGATGGCCGGTTATTGGGCGGGCTTTCCGTTTTGGCAGACTACGCTGCTGTGTATGTCCGGCGGTATTTTGGGCGTGATTTTCACTGTGCCTTTGCGTTATGCGATGGTGGTGAAGAGCGATTTGCCTTATCCGGAAGGTGTGGCGGCGGCTGAGATTTTGAAGGTCGGCGACTATGATGCAGACCAACAGGAAGGCGGCAGCGGTATCAAGGAATTGGTGTCGGGCGGCGCATTGGCCGGTTTGATGAGCTTTTGCGCAAGCGGTTTGCGCGTGGTGGCCGACAGCGCGAGCTTTTGGTTTAAAGGCGGCGCGTCGGTGTTCCAAGTGCCGATGGGCTTTTCTTTGGCTTTGCTGGGCGCGGGCTATTTGGTCGGCCTGACCGGCGGTATCGCGATTTTGCTGGGTATTTCGATTGCCTGGGGCGTGGCCGTGCCTTATCTGTCGGCGCATATTCCGCAACCTGCCGATATGGAGATGATTCCTTTTGCGATGTCTTTGTGGAAGGAAAAAGTCCGTTTTATCGGCGCGGGTACGATCGGTATTGCGGCTATTTGGACGCTGTTGACTTTGATGAAACCAATAGTCGAGGGTATGCGCCTGTCTTTCCGCAATTTCGGCGGCGCGCAAATGACCGAGCGCACGGAACAGGATTTGTCGCCTAAGGCGATGATTGCCTGGGTGTTGGCGATGATGCTGGTGTTGGGCGTGTCCTTCTTCCACTTTATTGGCGACTCGCATATTTCCGGTGGTTTGGCTTGGCTGTTGGTGGTCGTATGTACGTTGCTGGCTTCGATTATCGGCTTTTTGGTGGCTGCGGCTTGCGGTTATATGGCCGGTTTGGTCGGTTCGTCTTCCAGCCCGATTTCGGGTGTGGGTATCGTTTCTATCGTTATCATTTCGCTGGTGTTGCTGTTGGTCGGCGAATCCGGCGGCTTGATGGCGGATGAGGCAAACCGCAAATTCCTGCTGGCGTTGACGTTGTTTTGCGGCGCATCTGTGATTTGTGTGGCTTCGATCTCCAATGACAACCTGCAGGATTTGAAAACAGGTTATCTGGTAAAAGCAACCCCTTGGAAACAGCAGGTTGCGCTGATTATCGGCTGCGTTGTCGGTGCATTGGTGATTTCGCCTGTGTTGGAGCTTTTGTATGAAGCCTACGGCTTTACCGGCGCGATGCCGCGTGAAGGCATGGATGCGGCCCAAGCCCTTGCCGCGCCTCAGGCAACTTTGATGACTACCATCGCCCAAGGTATTTTCTCGCACAATCTGCAATGGGATTATATTTTCACCGGCGTGGCCATCGGCGTGGCGTTGATTGCGGTCGATTTCACATTGCGCAAATCCTCCGGCGGCAAGCGCGCCTTGCCGGTATTGGCCGTGGGCATGGGCATTTACCTGCCGCCGTCTGTGAATATGCCGATTGTGATCGGCGCGGTATTGGCGGCTGTGTTGAAATCCGTCATCGCCCGTCGTCAAGAAAACCGTGAAGGCCGTCTGAAAAATGCGGAACGTATCGGTACGCTGTTCTCTGCCGGTTTGATTGTCGGCGAGAGCCTGATCGGTGTGATTATGGCGTTTATCATTGCCTTCTCCGTAACCAACGGCGGTTCGGATGCGCCTTTGGCCCTGAACCTGGAAAACTGGGATACGGCCGCCAAATGGCTGGGCTTGGCGTTTTTTGTCTTCGGTATGTTCGTGTTTGCACGTCGCGTGTTGAAAGCAGGACGTTAAGTTTGTAGGTTGAGAAAAGGCCGTCTGAAACCCAAAAAATTGGGGTTTCAGACGGCCTTTTTAGTGGAAATTTGTTTGGAATGATTTTAGGAAGTTTGGGTATAATTATCGCGGGGCTGGTAGCAAAAAAGCCCCATTGCAGTGGGGCTTTGTGCTGAAACCGCCCTAGAAAGGATGGTTTCAATCATGAAACATACCACTCGCACGGGTCGTTCATGGCTGAGACTGCGGACAGTCGTTAGGATTATCTTAACCCTGTTCCTGCTCTTAGTCAATTAAACGGCTGAAAACAAAAAACTGTTTTTCAGTTTCCGCCTGTTTGTCATGAACGGGCGGTTTTTTATTGTTTAACGCTGATTCAAACAATCTGCAATCGCTTTGGCAATTTTGGCACTGGCGCCTTGGTGTTGCGAAATGAATTGCTCGGTGTGGCTGATCAGTTGTTGGCGCAGGGTTTCATCGTCGAGGTATTGGCGCGTGGTTCTGTACCAGGCTTCGGCGGTTTCGACACGGACGGCGGCTTTGGCTTCGACTGCGCCTTTGCAGGCTTGGGCGAAGTTGTAGTTGGAGTAGCCGAAGAGGGTGGGGACGCGGCAGGAGATGGGTTCGATGATGTTTTGGCAGCCGGCATCAACGAGGCTGCCGCCGACGAAGGCAATATCTGCGCTGAGGTAGTAGGCGGCCAGTTCGCCCATGCTGTCGCCTATCCAAACTTGTGTATCTGGGGAAACGGGTTGTCCGTCGCTGCGTTTTTGGACGGTATAACCAAGCGATTTGGCGGTATCATAGGCCGTCTGAAAGTTTTCAGGGTGGCGCGGTACGATGACCAGCAAGGCATTGCCGCGGTAGCCCTGCCATGCTTTGAGGAGCAGCTCGGCTTCATCCGTGCCTTTGTACACGCGCGTGCTGGCGCAGACGACGACGGGGCGTGCGCCGATGCGTTCTTTAAAGGCGACGGCAAGCGGACGCAAGTCGTCGGGGGGCGCGATGTCGTATTTGGTGTTGCCGCAGACGTGGACGTTGGACGCGCCGATAAGGTGAAGGCGTTCGGCATCGGCGGCGGTTTGGGCAAAGCAGCCGGAGAGGCTCTGCATGGCAGGCTCGACCAGCTTGCGGATTTTGAGGTAGCCGCGTTGGGATTTTTCGGAGAGGCGCGCGTTGGCCAAAAAGAGGGGAATGCCTGCTTCTTTGCAGCCGTGCATCAGGTTGGGCCAGATTTCGGTTTCCATCAAAATGCCGCAGATGGGGCGGTGTTCGGCTAAAAATCGGGCGACCCATTCGGATTTGTCGTAGGGCAGGTAACGGCATTGCGCATCGGGGAACAGGGATTGCGCGGTGGCGCGGCCGGTCGGCGTCATTTGGGTAATCAGAAACGGCGAGTCGGGAAAATGGCGGCGCAATGCCTGCACCAAAGGTTCGGCCGCACGCGTTTCGCCGACGGATACGGCGTGTATCCAAATCGGGCGTTGTACGGGATTAGGATACGCCTGCCCGAAACGCTCGTCCCAATGCTCGAGATAGGCTGGGGATTTGAGGGCGCGGCGGCGCAGGTGGCGGCGGATCAGGAAGGGGGCGAGGTGCCACAGCGTGGCGTAAAGGCGGCGTATCATGCTTACGGGTCTTGTGTCGGAATAGGCCTATTTTATCGGAAACTGAAACGGAAGATATAGCTTTGATGCGTGTTTTACGCAAAGGAAACAGGCCGTCTGAAAGGTTTCAGCCGGCCTTTAATACAGGCATAAACGCGTTTACTTCACTTGGGCCATATATTTTTTCAGACGGCCTTTGCTTTGCATGGCGCGGTTTTCCATTTCATCGACAACGGCTTGCGCTTTGGCTTTGTTCACCGGTTTGCCGACCTGAATCACGCCGCTCATGTTCATCATGCGGTGCGGCGGGCAGGTATAGACATACACGCCTTCTTTGTCGAGCTTGAGCGTGAAGTCTTTACCGTCTTCGGAGAGGAAGTCGGCAACGCCGTCGGGCAGGGCTTTGCTTTGCACCCAGTGTCCGCTGTTAGTAGCTTTGAAGGTAACAGTGTCGCCGACTTTGGCGTTGACGTAGCCTGGCTCGAACACCATGCTACCGTCTTTGCCGTTGTCGAGCATTTTGATTTCATGATTGGCGGCGTAGGCGCCGAGGGAGGCGGTCAGCATCAGGAGGAAGAGTGATTTTTTCATGGGAAAGTCCTTTTTGTGAAGAGTATAAAATGATTGCTGGGGCTGGTTTCTTGATGGCAGATTTCCCAGCTAGGATTGCCGCATCGGGCGGATAACGGGCAGGCCTTTGCTGTCGTATAAAAGTTCGATGTCCACTTTGTACAGCCTGCCGATCATGTCCGCCTGCAATACGTCCTGCGGTGCACCCTGCGCCTGTACTTTGCCTTCGCCGAGCAGAATCACGCCGTCTGAAAACTGTGCGGCGAGGCTCAAATCGTGCAAGACCATCAGCGTAACCAGATTGTGTTCATGCGTGTATTGCACCACGCGTTCTAAAAGATTGAGTTGGTGGTGCATATCCAGCGCGCTGACCGGTTCGTCCAGCATCAGGATTTCGGGACGGCGCAGCATGACTTGGGCAAACATCACAAGCTGTCGCTGTCCGCCGGAAAGCCGCATGACGTCGCGGTGCGCCAGATGGCCGATGCCCAACTCCGCCATGATACTTGCAGCTTCGTGCAGCAGTTCGTCGCCGACGTGCATGTGCAGCGCGTCCATGCGGCCGAGCAACACGACTTCCAGCGCGGTCAGCGAGGCTTCGGCGGCGGTGTCCTGCGGCATATAGCCTATGCGTTTGCGCCAGCTTTGCAGGTGGATTTTGCTCAACGCTTCGTCGCCGTAGCGGATGGTGCCTTTGTGCGCCACTTCGCCGAAAATCGTTTTCATCAGCGAGGATTTGCCCGTACCGTTGGGGCCGAGCACGGAATAGACTTTGCCTTGTTCCAGCGTCAAATCGATACTGTCGGCGACCACATAATCGCCGCGCCGGATGTGTACGTTTTCAAGTTTCAACATTTCAGACGGCCTATCGTTTCGTTAATACAATCCAGAAGAAGAACGGCACGCCGACAAACGACGTAACAATCCCCACCGGAAACAGCGCGCCGGGGATAATTACCTTGGACAACACGCTCGCCACCGACAAAAACGCCGCTCCCGCCAGCATCGCGCCGGGCAGGAAGAAACGTTGGTCTTCGCCCAAAAGAATCCGCGCCACATGCGGCGCGACCAGTCCGATAAAGCCGATGACGCCGACGAAACTGATTGCCGTCGCCGTCATCACCGCCACCAGCACCAGCGTTTTCAGGCGCAAAAGTTGCAGATTGATGCCCAGCCCGACGGCGCGTTCTTCGCCCAAGCGTAGCGCGGTCAGCTTCCACACATCGCGCGAAAGCAGCAGCACGCACACCGCCGTAACCGCCGCCGTAACGATGACCGTCTCCCAAGTCGCCTTGGTCAGGCTGCCGAACAGCCAAAACAGAATCTGCTGCGAAATCTCAGGCGCGGCGATAAACTGAATCAGCGACAAAATCGACTGAAACAGAAACAACAGTGCAATCCCCACCAGCACCAGCATCGCCGAATTGAAACGGCGCGCCGAGGCAAACAGAAACAAGATGCCCGAAGCCAGCATGGTCATCACAAACGCCCCGATGGGAACGGCGACCGTTTCCGGCAGCCCGAAACCGCCGAACGCAATCACCATCGACGCGCCCAAACCTGCCGCCGCCGCCAAGCCCAGCGTATAAGGGCTGGCCATTGGGTTGTTCAACAGCGTTTGAATTTCCGCACCGCCGACACCCAAAGCCGCTCCGACCACCAAGGCCATTACCGCAATCGGCAGGCGCAGATCCATCACAATCAGGCGGTTCATTTCATCGACATCGGGTTTGCCCAGCAAAACATTGACCACTTCGCCGACGGGCAGCGTGTCCGTCATCGCAGGGCCGGTAGCGATGTCGAATAGGAAACTGACCGCGGCGATGACTAAAAACATCAACACAATCAACCAACGCTTGCCTTCCAACTTGCGCTGGTTTTTCACAATCTCGGCGACAACCGAATCATTCATGTTTCAAACCTTTAAAAAAGAGTGTTGTGAAAGGGGAGAACAGGTTTGCCTTTTTCTTCCGCAAAAATTTCAGACGGCCTTACGATTTAAAAGGCCGTCTGAAAATCTAAACTACCTTATTGTCCTTTCGGATAGAGGTAGAACGTGCCGTTTGGTACGACGGGCAGGTTTTGGCGGTAGAAGTCCAGATAGGTCTTCTCCGGGTTGAAATCCTTAAACAACTGCGGATAAATCGCTTTGGCCATAAACTGAATCGATGCGCTGTCGGACAGCGTGCGCGAGTTGGCGTGGTAGGCGGCGTAGAGGCGGTTGTTTTTAATCGCAGGCAGGTTTGCCCAGCCGGCGCGTTTGGCAAAGCCTGCCAAGCGTTTTTCCGCTTCGGCTTTTGGAATGCCCCAGCCCATCACCATGGCGGCAGGGTTTTTCTTCAATTCGGTTTCGCGGCCGGTAATCACGATCACGTCGGGTTTGGCGGCGAGGACTTTTTCAGGATTGATTGGGCCGTAGAACTCGACCGAAGAAGCGGCGATATTGTTGCCGCCGACCAGCGTCGCCATCGAACCCCACATGCTCTTGCCGAAGGTAACGCTGTGTTCGGCAGGGCCTTTGTTGCCGAACTCGACATACACTTTAGGCTTAGGCAGGTTGGCTTTTTGTACGCGCGCTTGGATGGTGTCGGCGACGCGTTTGTAGTCTGCCGCCAGTTTGTCAGCTTTTTGCTGCTGACCGGTCAGCGTGCCGATGAGCTTGGTTGATTGAACGTGTTTAGCGACCGTTTGCGCGTTGTAGTCCAACACAACGATGGGGATGCCGGCTTTGTTGATGCGGTCGAGATCGGAACCCAAAGCCTTGTATTGCCATTCGGCCAAAACTAGTAAATCGGGTTTCAGCGCCAATACTTTCTCAATCGAGAAAGTGCCGACTTCCACTTCGCCCACGTCGGTCAGCTGATTCAGTTTAGGCACGGCTTTGCTGAATGCCGCCCAGCTTGGCGGCGCCCAGTCGGCCCAAACTGCTTTGGAGAAACCGACAACGTTGTCCAGCGCGGTTTTACCGCCGATGGCCATGTAGTCTTGGTAGTAGAAGCCCAAAACCACACGCTTGGCAGGCAGGTCGACAGTTACCTTACGGCCGATGGTATCGGTCAGCTGAACCGGTTTGGCAAAAGCGGATACGGAGCCGACTGATAAAGCTGCAGCGGCAATTAAAGCAGAAAGTTGCGTAAATCTCATGAACTATTCCTTTAAAATATAATGATAACTATTATCTTTTATAAATTTACAAGGTATTGAATCTTTTTTCAAGTGAAACATGAGAATAGACATATTTTAGAGTAAAAAGTTGCATCATTAAAATAAAGGGATAATGTTTGGGTATACTGAAGACCTAGTGAAAAGGAATGATATGGGTGCCTAAAGCCATAGTGGGCAGTAGTTGGAAGAAATAGGCAAAGGGTCATTTATTGCAAAGAAAATAAAAGATATACGGTTGAATACAGCAGGCCGTCTGAAACCTTGTAATTGGGGTTCAGACGGCCTTTGGTGTGGCCATAAAAGTTTTATTTTACTTGCGCCATCTATTTTTCAGACGGCCTGTAAGCAGTATTGGGGAAAAGTGAAAAAGGTTGGTTTTTGAAATAGCGAAATAGGGAAGAAGGGGCTTGAGGGAGAATCGAGCGTAAACCCAAAATGGGGACGAATAAAAAGGGCGTGTATCGAAACACGCCCTTGCCGGAGGTTCAGACGGCCTGTGATTCCGCCTGTTCGCTTTGGTTGAGGATTTTAATCAGCTTCTCGGTTTTTTCCGGGTCTTCGCAGCGCAGGATTTTGGCGGCATCGTTTTCGAGATGGCCGGTGTTGCTGTGCAGGATGATGTTTTTAACCGAAAGCAGGTTGTTGGGGTTCATGGAGAAGCGGCGCAGGCCCATGCCGAGCAACAGTCGGGTGAAGACGGTATCGCCGGCCATTTCGCCGCAGATGGACACGCCTTTTTCCATGCGGTTTGCGGTGCGGATGATGTGTTGCAGCGTTTTGAGGACGGCAGGGTGGCCGGGTTGGTAGAGGTGGCTGACGCTGTCGTCGCCGCGGTCGACCGACAGGAGGTATTGAATCAGGTCGTTGGTGCCGATGGAAACGAAGTCGACGAGCTTGAGGATGCTGCCGACGGTCATGGCGGCGGACGGGATTTCGATCATGCAGCCGATGCTGACCGGGCCGAAGGTTTCACCGCGTTCGGTCAGCTGGCGTTGGGCCGTGTCCAGATGGATAAGGCATTGGCGCACTTCGGAAATGGACGTAATCATCGGCCACATCATGCGCACGGGGCCGTGGGCGGCGGCGCGGAGGATGGCGCGCATTTGGGTGCGAAACATGACCGGCTCGGCGAGGCACAAACGGATGCCGGTCAGGCCGAGCGCGGGGTTGAGGCTGCCGTTGGGCGTGCTGTTTTGGCCGAACCAGCGCGGATTTTTATCTACACCCAAGTCAACGGTGCGGATGGTGATGTTTTTGCCTTTGAGTTTTTTGACGATGCCGGCATAGACTTCGTATTGTTCGTCTTCGGTCGGCATGCTGTCGCGGTTGAGATAAAGAAATTCGCTGCGGAACAGGCCGACGCCGTCTGCGCCGAAGTTGTGCAGGGCTTTGATGTCTTCTGCGGATTCGATGTTGGCGAGCAACTCAATGTTGATGCCGTCGGCCGTGGTGGCGGCGGTTTTTTTGATTTTGTTGAGTTCGCGCTTGTGGCTGCGGTATTCGCGGGCGAGGCGGCGGTATTCGTTGAGGACGACTTCGTCGGGATCGATGATGAGGACGCCGTTGATGCCGTCGACGATGACGATTTCGTTTTCGGTAATGAGTTTGCGGGCGTTGTGCAGGCCGATGACGGACGGGATGTCGAGGCTGCGGCCCAAGATGGCGGTGTGGCTGGTCGGACCGCCGGCATCGGTTACGAAGGCGGTAATGTGCTGCTCTTTGAATAGTACGGTATCGGCAGGCGAGAGGTCGTGCGCAATGAGGACGGTGTCGTCAAGCAGGTTACCGGCGAGGTTGATTTCGTTGCTTTGGCCGACAAGGTTGTTGTGGATGCGGTGGACGACTTGAAGCATGTCCTGTTTGCGTTCGCGCAGGTAGTCGTCGTCGATGCTGTCGAACTGGGCGGCGAGCTTGTCGCTTTGCAGTTTCAATGCCCATTCGGAGTTGATTTTCTGCTCGCGCAAAATGTCGATGGGTTCGCGCGAGAGGGTAACGTCGGTCAGCAGCATCAGGTGCAGGGAGATGAATGCGCCCAATTCGGTCGGGGCGTTTTCGGGAATTGCGCCGCGCAGCTGTTCCAATTCTTTGCGCGTGGCTTTGATGGCGTTGTCGAAACGGGCAACTTCGGCATCGAGTTTGTCGGGATCAATGTCGTATTGAGGGACTTCCGCCGTGCCGCGCGTGATGAGGTGGGCGTGGCCGATGGCAATGCCTTTGCCCGCGGCTACACCGTGTAGGACGATGCTCATTATTCGCCCTCGCCGAAGTAGTCGTTGATGAGGTCGGTCAACGCCTGCATGGCGGCGGCTTCGTCTGCGCCTTCTGCTTCCAGCTCAATCACGGTGCCTTTGGCGGCGGCCAGCATCATCAGGCCCATGATACTTTTGCCGTTGACGCGGTTACCGTTTTTGGTGACCCAGACTTCGCTTTGGAATTGGGAGGCGGTTTGGGTGAATTTGCTGGAAGCGCGCGCGTGCAGGCCGAGTTTGTTGATGATTTCAATTTCTTGTTTGAGCATGGATGTCCCCTAAATGTAATGTTCGTAAAGTGAATGTTTTCAGACGGCCTTAGCCGTGTTCTTTGCACATCAGGTCTTCAGGTGCGGATGTAATGGCGAAAATGCCCCGGATGGCGGCTTCTTTGACGGTTTCGGTGAAGTCGGAGAGGTTTTCGGCTTGTGATGAGTATTGGATGGCTTTAATCATCATCGGGGCGTTGAGGCCGGTCAGGATGGCGGATTTGTTTTCGCGCACCAGCCGACGTGCGGCGTTGCATGGGGTTGCGCCGAAGATGTCGGTCATGATCAGCACGCCGCGGTTGTTGGGAAATTCCTGCAACGCGGCGATGGCGTTGTTGATGATGTCATTTTGATCCTCATCGGGCTGTACGCCGAGGATGTGGAGATTTTCGGGGAAGCCGTTGGGAAAGAAATGGTCGGCCAAACCGCGATAGGCTTCACCTATGGTTTCATGTGTAATGATTAACAAACCTATCATGATGTGTTCCTATTATTGGGGTTGAGGCCGTCTGAAGATTTTTCAGACGGCCTTTGTTTTATTTATTGTTTAAGGCGTAGATTTCGCCGAGGTTGCGCCAGCAGCCGGCGGCATCCATGCCGTAGCCGAAGACGTAGCGGTTGGGTACGTCCAAGCCGACATAATCGGCTTTGGTCGGTTTTTCTTTGTCGATCAGTTTGTTGGCAAACACGGCCGCACGGCAGCTTGCTGCGCCCATTTCCAACAGTTTTTCCTGAATGGCGGCCATGGTGTGGCCTTCGTCCAGAATGTCGTCCAAAACGACTACATGACGGCCTTTGATTTGCTCGGGGTCGGGCATGCGTTTCCAGTTGAACGCGCCGCCTGCGAGTTTGTCGCCGTAGCGGGAAACGTGGACGTAGTCAAAGTCCAGAGGGAAGCGCAACAGCGGCAGCAGCTGTCCTGTAAACACCACTGCGCCACCCATGACAGGCAGCAGCATGGGGTATTTGTTAGCCAAGTCGCGGGTGATGTCGTCGGCAACTTTTTGCAAGGCCGCGCGGCATTGTTCTTGGTCAAACAGCAAGTCGGCATTGTCCAGCATGGCTTGGGTTTCAAGGCGTTTGGTTTCTAAGTCGGTCATGATAGGTCGTGTTGAGTGCGGTTAAAAACAAATTATATAGCGGATTCAATCAATTTTCGATATAAGGCGCGGCAATAGTGTAGTGAAAGTGAAGGGAATTTGAGCCGACCACGTTCAGACGGCCTTTTGCCCTTCCGCTTCGTCCACCAGCAAAAATGCCGTCAAAGCCAAAGCGGTCAATACCGCCGTCAACACCATCGCCCGTCCGTAATTGTCCGCACCGGCGCGTCCGAGATAATCGTAAATCAAAGTGGTCAGCGTCTGCCATTCGGGGCGCGATAGGAACAATGTGGCCGCAAATTCGCCGATACACGTTGCCGAAGCCAAAGTCAGACCGCGTCGCAAAGCCGGTTTCAATAAAGGCGCGGTGACATAACAGGCCGTCTGAAAACCGTTTGCGCCCATAGTACGAGCCGCCGCCGCGTAATCTTTGGGCAAACTGTCCCACGCAGCCAATACATCTTTGGCCACAAACGGATACGCCAACAGCGCGTAAGTCGCCGTCAGCAGCCACAGCGAAGCCGTCCACTGCGGATAGAGCAACAATACGCCGAACGCGATGCACACGGGCGACACCATAAACGGCAAAAACATCAGCGCGCGCAACCACGCCATTTGCCGTGCCGCCGCCGCATACAGCACGCCCAATATCGTTGCCGCCGCCACCGCTGCTGCCGAGAAACGGACGGTGTTCCACACTGCCGCCCACGTTTGCGCTTCCAGCAAGACTGCCCACGAAGAGCCTGCCGATACCGCCTTGAGCCACACAGCCGCCAAAGGCAGCAGGCAGCATACTGCCAACATGGCCAATACCGTTGCTGTCAGCCATTTTTCCCAAGCCCATATCGGCGCACGCGGAGGCAAAGGCGAGACCGACTTATCCACCGCCACGCGCTTGCTCCAATACGCATACAAACCTCCTGCCGCCGCCGTAACCGCCAGCACCAGCCACACCAGCACCGACGCACGCGCCATGTCCAACTCGTACGCCACCAGCCGGTAGATTTCCACTTCCACCGTTGCAAAACGTTCGCCGCCGAGCAGTAAGGCCAGTCCGAAGCCTGAAAAACAATATAAAAATACCAGGCACACGCCACCGGCAACCCACGCGCGCACCACCGGCCATTCGACCCAGACAAACCGCCGCCACGCGTCCGCGCCCAAAGATTGTGCCGACAGTAACCGCGCCTGCGGCACACGCACAAATCCCTGATACGCCGAGCGCACCAAAACCGGCAGGTTGAAAAACACATTGCCGTAAATCAGCAGCCACGGCGTATCCTGCCAACCTGCCGCCAGCATACCGTGTGCGCCAAACAAGGCCAGCACGCCCATGCCCGCCACCAAAGTCGGCATCACAAAAGGCAGCATCAGTAGGCGCAAAACCGTGCGTCGTCCGGCAAAGTCCATCCGCGCCAGCACCCACGCCGCAGGCACGCCCAAAGCCGTGACTAAGACGCAGGTCAAAACCGCCTGCGCCACTGTCCAGCCCAAGCGCAGGCGCATATAGTCATCAGCCACCACTTCCGCCCAAGCGCCTTCGCCGTCGTAAAACGCCAGCGACAGCAAAGGCGCGGCCACCATGACCGCTAAGAAACCCAAAGACAGAAGCAACAGCGCAAACCGCCGAATCCAAACCTGCATCGATGCGTACCCGAGAATAAAAACGCCTATTTTAGCCCGAGTTCGGCATAGAAGGTGGTATTCCTGCCCTTGTTTTCAGACGGCCCGGGCAGCCTGACGGATAAAACCGCCGTTTCTTCAAATTTTCCAAACATTTACGAAATCTCTTCAAAAAGGCAACATAATTGGTTGGGCATTTTTGTTGCAATGCCGCCGATTCAAAAAACCAAACAAATCAAAAACAAGGAAACATTATGACCACTACAACACGCCCACAAACCTACGATGCCGTCGCGCGCGCGTTGCACTGGCTGACCGTACTCGGTTTCATCGGCATTCTCTCCACCATTACCGTTTGGACCATCTACGATGGCGAAGAATGGGTCAAATCGCTCTTCGGCGTGCATAAATCCATCGGTTTCATCACGCTGCTGGTGATTGCCGTGCGCATTGTTTGGGCTTTGCTCAATGCGTCCAAACGTCCTGCCGCCGACAGCTTTGCCGCCAAAGCAGGCCACCTTGCCCTTTACGTCCTCATGCTTGCCGTTCCCGTTATCGGCATGATCCGCCAATACGGCGGCGGCCGCGGCCCGTTGAAAGTATTTGGTGTCGAAGTGATGCAGGGTTCGCCTGAGAAAATCGAATGGATGTCCAACCTCGGCAATATGGCGCACGGCAAACTTGGCTGGCTGCTCTTCGCGCTGGTCGCCGGCCACATTGCCATGGTTGTCGTCCATCGCATTCAAGGCCACGATGTTTTGTACCGCATGATTGGCCGCCGTTCTTAAGTGTAAAACGGTAAACAGCCAAGGCCGTCTGAAAACAGTTTGACCAAGCAAAAACTGTTTTCAGACGGCCTTTTTGTATTTGTGTTAATCTGCAAAAGTAGGGCAGGCATTTTGCCTGGCTGTTGTCCAAATACTGTAAACCGTACTGAGAAACACCATGACTGCTCCCATTCTCGCTATCACGTCCGGCGAACCGGCCGGCATCGGCCCCGACATCTGCCTCGATTTGGCTTTCGCCGACCTTCCTTGCCGCCCCGTTGTTTTGTGCGACAAAAACCTGTTGGCGCAAAGGGCCGAACAGCTCGGCAAATCCGTCATCTTGCGCGACTTTCAAGCCCAAGCGGCTGATCTGTTGCCCAAAGGCGAACTCGAAGTCCTGCATATTCCTTTAGATGCCGAGTGTCGGGCGGGCGAACTCAATCCTGCCAATGCCGCGTATGTGCTCCGACTGCTGGATACGGCGTATCAAGGCATTTCAGACGGCCTGTTTGCCGGTATGGTGACCGCGCCGCTGCATAAAGGCATCATCAACGATGCCCACGCAGGCAACGGCTTTTTCAGCGGCCATACCGAATACCTCGCCGAAAAAAGCCATACCGAACAAGTCGTCATGATGTTGACCGGCGGCGGCCTGCGTGTGGCATTGGTGACCACTCATCTGCCGCTGAAAGATATTTCCGCCGCCATCACGAAGCCTTTAATCGAGTCGGTTGTCCGCATTCTTGAACACGACCTGCGCCATAAGTTCGGCATAGCCAAACCGGTCATCCTCGTTACCGGCCTCAACCCCCACGCGGGCGAAGGCGGCCATTTGGGACACGAAGAAATCGACACCATTATTCCGGCGCTTCATGCCCTGCAGGCCGAAGGCATAGACGCGCGCGGCCCTTATCCGGCCGATACCGTGTTCCAACCCTTCCTGCTCAAAGATGTCGATGCCGTCCTCGCTATGTATCACGACCAAGGGCTGCCGGTGCTCAAATATGCCGGTTTCGGCGAAGGCGTGAATATCACTCTCGGCCTGCCCTTTATCCGCACTTCTGTCGATCACGGCACGGCCTTGAACTTGGCAGGCACGGGCAAAGCCGATTCCGGCAGCCTGATTACCGCCGTTCAAGCCGCGCTGGACATGGCGCACAATATGCAGAAACAGGCCGTCTGAAATATGGAGGTTTAATCGTTTGCAGGCGTAATGTGTTCCCATAAAAGCATCATCAGGGATATTTGCCTGTTGGTTTATGAAGCCGATAAATGTTCGGACAATAATCAGCGTTTTATTTGAAAAACGATATAAAAAAGGCCGTCTGAAGCCCCATGATTTGGGTTTCAGACGGCCTTTTGGTTTTTTGGTTTACCAAATTTCAGACAAAGTTTCTTTGACTTTGGCCTTCACTTCCGCTCCGAAGCGGCGGCTGAGCATTTTGCTGAAATCGTCTTGCGGCGTGTAGTTGACCAGCTCGGGGGCTTTGACAACATCGCGGGCGACGCTGTAAATGCTGCCGAAGTCGTCAATCAGGCCGACCTGTTTGGCTTCTTTGCCGGTGTAGATGCGTCCGCTGAAAACGTCGGGATACTGTTTGTCTTTCAACCTTGCGCCGCGGCCGAGTTTGACGGCTTTGATGAATTCTTGGTGGATATCGCCCAACATGGTTTCCCAAATTTGGGTTTGTGCCGGTGTTTCAGGCGTGAAAGGGTCGCCCATGCCTTTGTTGCTGCCGGCGGTTTTCAGACGGCGTTTGACACCGGCTTTGTCCATCAGGCCGGTAAAGTCGAAACCGCCGCCGATCACGCCGATGCTGCCGACAATGCTGGAAGGGTCGGCGTAAATTTTGTCGGCTGCGGCGGCAATGTAGTAGCAGCCGGAAGCGCACATGTCTTCGGCAACGAGGTAAACAGGGATGTCTTTGTGTTCGGCTTTGAGGCGGCGAACTTCATTAAAGGCCGTGTTGGACACAACAGGCGAACCGCCAGGACTGTTGGCGCGGATGATGATGGCTTTGGCGTTGCCGTTTTCGTAGGCGGCTTCCATGCTGTCGCGCAGGATTTGGACTTGGTCGTCGATGTCGTTGCCGATTTCGCCGGTCAGGTCGATAACGGCGGTGTGTTCGCTGCGGGCTTGGATGCTCGTGGTTTTTCCTTCTTCTTCTGCGAGGCCGAAGATCAGGCTGAGAAAGATGAGGACGGCGACGCCGCGCCAGATATTGCGCCAAATGCGGGCGCGGCGCTGTTCTTGGTAGGCGGCGAGGAGGACTTCGCGCAGGGTGTTGCGTTCCCAGTTGTCGACAGGGGTGGAGGCTGAAGATGGTGTGTTTTGGGCGTCGCCTTCACGGTGGATTCGGTATTGCATGATGTGATGTGCTTTCTTGTAGGCCGTCTGAATGTTCAGACGGCCTTATCGGTTTTAGTTGATGGAATAGCCGCGCAGGTATTGCGTACGTTCGCGGGTCATACGGGTTTCACACTGCAGGCGCAGGTATTCTGCTTGCGCAGCGCTGTCTGCGGACGCGGCGGCTTGTTGGCAGTTGAGTTTTTTACTTTGAATCCAGGCGCGTTGTTCGCCGAGGATTTGTTGTTTGACATCGCTGTCCATGCCGCCCCATAGGTCATTGATCTCGCCGTCTGCCTGACGGTTTTGCGCACGCGCGTTGTCGAGTTCGCTTTGGCTGAGACCGGGCGGTTCGTTGCGCGGAGTTTCACGGTCAGGGCGCAGGACTTCGTAGTCTGAATTATCGTCATCATCGGTCAAGCCGACGGCTTGGCTGGCGGCGTTGTTTTCGAGGATGTCTTGCGGATTGACAGTCGGCGGCTCTTCTGTGTTTTGGTTTTGCAGCAGCTTGATGGCCTGCTCTTTGGATACTGGTTTGCCGTCTATCATGACGATGCTTTTCACGCCGTAGGGCAGCAGGGTGGCGGAAAGGGTTTGGGCTGTGGTGCTCAGGGTGTTGTCTTCGAGAACCAGTTTGCCGTCTTTGTCAGGGGTGTAGAGCAGAGTGGTGCTGAACGTGTTGTTTTCAAAAGTCAGGTTGCTGCCCATCAGTTTTTGTTCGAGCATGTCGGACAACGGGGTATTGCCGTAAATCAGTGGGCTGTTGTCTATGGCCGTTTTGAGGATGGTGTCGGGAATGCGGATTTTGAGGTTGGCGCGGCAGATGGCTTTGCCGTTGTCTTCGGTTTCTTTGGGGTCTTCAAGCAGGGTTTCTAATTCGAGGCCGGCGGCGATAATTTTGTCGGCATCGATGAATTGGCGGTTGTCATTGCGGGCGAAGGAGCGCGCTTGTTGTTTGAGGGTGTCTTCGATGGTGGTACGGATGTTTTGCAGTGTGGCCGGTTGGGCGCAATCAAGCGCGGCTTTCGGCTCTTCTTTGCTGCATGCGGCAAGAAGAATCGTGCTTAAAATCAATACGGAAGCAGTTTTTTTGTACATGGGTACTCCTGAAGATGACGGCCTTTCAGACGGCCTGACGTGCCTATCATAACAAAAGCACTTGCAGCAAGTAAATGCGGCAAGTGCTTTTCTATGTCAGATGTATCAGCCTTTGATGACGCTGACAAAGCCGGAGAGGATGGCGGCGTTGAGCAAGTCAACGAAGAACGCACCGACCATAGGTACAATCAAGAAGGCTTTGTGAGACGGGCCGAAAGTTTGGGTAATGGACTGCATGTTGGCAACGGCAGTCGGGGTGGCACCCAAACCGAAGCCGCAGTGACCGGCCGCCAATACGGCAGCGTCGTAATCGCGACCCATGAAGACGTAGGTAACGAAAGTGGCGTACAGAATCATCACGACGGTTTGTACGGCCAAGATGATGGTCACAGGGCCTGCCAGACCGGTCAATTCCCACAGTTTCAGGTTCAGAAGAGCCATAGACAGGAAGAGTGACAGGGAGGCGTTACCGAATACGTCGATGGCACGGTCAAACATATTGACTTTGAAGGCGGCAGTCAGGACGTTGCGGATGACCACGCCTGCAAACAGACACCATACGAATTTAGGCAAGTCGAAGAAGGCTTTGTCGTAGCTGTCCACGATTTCGGCAAAAGCCAAACATGCGGCAAACATCGCGAGCGTTTCGACAGCGGAGTCAGCCGTAATCAGGCGAGTGCGCTGTGCTTGTTCGAAGATGTCATCAGTAGCATCGTTGTCGTCGGATTTGGCAGTTTTGACGATAGGTTTACGGCCCATTTTGTTGATCAGACGGCGTGCAACAGGACCACCGATCAAACCGCCGAATACCAGGCCGAATGTTGCAGAAGCCATACCTAAGCCGGTTGCGCCGGTCAGGCCGAATTTGCTTTCAAAGTCAGGACCCCATGCACCGGCGGTACCGTGACCACCGGTCAGGGTAATCGAACCGGTAATCAGGCCAATCAGCGGATCCAAGCCCAATGCGCTCGCCAAGCCGACACCGACAAAGTTTTGGACGATGATAAATGCGCCCACCACGGCGGTAAAGATAACCAAAGGCAAACCGCCCGCTTTCAAACGGGAGAAGTCGGCGCTCAAACCGATGGATGTAAAGAAGATGAGCATGAACGCATCTTGCAGCGGTTTTTCAAATTTGAAGCTGACGCCGTAGGCTTCGTGCAGGGCGAACAGGACGATAGCGGCAACCAAACCGCCGGCGACCGGCTCGGGAATATTGAAGTCTCGTAAGAATTTGATTTTTTGAACCAGAAATTTACCAACCAGCAACACGAGCGTGGCGGCAATCAGTGTGTAATAACTGTTGAATTCCCATTCCATGTTGTTTCACCTCCTAGAAATGTTTTTCCGAGCATCCGTTTTTGTTCCGGATGTAGTGTGTTTCAACGCTTGGCGTTATCCGCCGAGTGTCATGGTATTGATGCGCGGACAAGGCGTTTTCAGAAAGAAATGAAAACAATGACGTGTCCGTGAAAAATAACTGGCAAATATTAGGGGAATAGTTAAAGATTGTCAAAAAATGCGAGTGTAAATATTTTCAGACGGCCTTTTGTCCGATGGTATGGTGCACTTCGTGGCGCCATTGTTCTAATAGGGATGTTAATGATTCGGCCGAAGTGTGGCCGTTGCTGATGGCGGCCTGCAGCCAGTAGCAGGCGGTCGGAACATGGCAGCTTACACCTTGTCCGTGATAGTAAAAACAGGCGAGGTGGTATTGGGCGGAAGGGTGGTTTTGTTCGGCAGCGATGGCGTACCAGTGGGCGGCCGCCCGAGGGTCTTGTGCCGTACCGAGGCCGTAATGGTAGATGCGGCCTAAGGCTGCCGCCGCATTTTTATGATGGAACTCGGCCGCTTCCATGTAATTTTTGCGCGCGGCATTATAGTCGACAGGACGGCCAATGGCGTGGGCTTGTGCTTCTGCCAAACGGTAGATAGTCTCGGTTTGTTGCTGTTGCAGGGCGGCTGTTTTGATTTGTTCGTATTGTTGCGGATGGTACAGCGCGGCGTCGCTGATGAGTTTTTGTGCGGCAGCGGCAGAACCCAGCGCGGCAGCCCGGTGGTAGTAATCATGAGCGATATGGTTGTCGGCTTTTATGCCGAGGCCGTAGCGGTAGAGGTCGCCCATGATTTTTAGGGCTTCGGGATGGTCTTTCTCGGCGGCGGCTTTGGCATAGCGCGCCGCTTGAAACGGATCGCGTTCGGAAAGTTCGCCGGTTAGGGCATATTGGGCCAGCTTGGCCTGTGCTTCCGCGTGTTCCTTATCGGCGGCACGACGATACCATTCCAAGGCTTCGGGTCGGCCTTTGGCGGCAAGAAGGTCGGCCAGCAGGGTTTGTGCGGCGATGTGGCCGGCTTGAGCGGCTTGTTCGAGATATTGTTTGGCTTGTGCGTGGTCAGGGCTGATGCCTGTGCCGTAAAAGTAGATTTGACCGAGTTGCCAGCAGGCGGCAGTTACGCCGAGTGCGGCCGCTTTTTCGTATTGTTCGATGGCTGTTTCAACGTCGCCTTGGCGTTGATGATGGCGTGCCAGATGGTAATACGCAGGCGCAGCATATCGGGCAGCGGCAAGCTCCGCCCAGTAGAGGGATTGTGGATCATTGCGCTGTGCGTGGTAACGCATGAGGATTAATTGGGCTTCGGGGTGACCTTGCTCACCCAGCCAGGCGTATTCGTTAAGAAGCTGTCCGGTCGGGGTGCCGTTGTGTTCGCGTTGTTGCAGCAGGGTAAAGAGTGCCTTGGGATGGCGTTGGGCCGCGGCGGCTTCCAACCATGAAAGTGCCTGCTCCGGTTGGCCGTTTTGCAGCAGATGGTTGCCCAATGCGAAAGCAGCTTCCGCATAACCCTGCTCTGCCGCCTGTTGCAGCAGGGGCAGGGCTTGGGCGGTATTGGATTGTTCCAAAAGGGCGGCGGCTTGCCGGTAGAGGATATCAGGAGCGGCGGTCATGGTTTGCGGGCGGATATAAAGTGGAAGACGGATGCTGCGGCATATGGGCGGCGATACCGGTTGAGGGCTTTGTAAAAATATTGCTCGGCGCAGTTTTGCAGAGTGTATTGCCTTGCTGGCGTATCTTTAGGATGCTTGGCTTGTTATATTGTTTTGCCTAGGGACATCCATATTTTGTGCGTTACAAAGGGCTCAGGTTGAGTCGGTATGCGCTCATGACAGCTCGGCCATTATACTGTTTTTGTAATTTATTGTTAATGATAAATGCAGGTTTTTGTGTTTTATTTACATGGCAGTAGCAAAGGTATTGATTGTTTCAGGCCGTCTGAAATATTTTTCAGACGGCCTGAACTTTTCCTTCACTAAGTCAGGTTGCTGGTGTAGAAGAGTCGGAGGTGTTTTTGTTGGGGAAAAACACCTGACTGTAGAAATTACCGTTAATTTGGGTCACGTTGAGGTGGTACATACGGTAGGCATGGAACAGCTCTTTGTCAGGCGGTGTCGGATGATTCCAAAATTCTGCCAAGGTATTTTGGTCAGTTATGCCGGGAATGTCGTAATGGGCGCGGCCGAGGACTTTGACAGGCATGTTGTGGATCAATCCGGACAGGCCGCTGGTGCTGTTGATGGTAACCATACCAAGGCCGTGACGCAGGAAAACGGGCAGGGGGACATCATGGACGTAAGTGATACGGCCTTTGAGTTTGGGGTGTTTTTTGATAAAGCGTTTAATGTCGCGCCAGTAGTCGATAAAGCCGCGGTCCATCGGATGATGCTTGATGATGAGGTTGGTATCGGCAGGCGCGTGTGCGGCAAAGGAGGCCAAAACATGGAGCAGGAAGCTGCGGACGCTGGAAAAGTCGCAATGGATGCGGACTTGGCTGTCGTTGAATACCTGCAAGGGAACAATAAAAAACTTGCCGTATTTGCCCGCCTCCACGCGTTTGGCGATTTGGATGTCTTCAATATAGTAGTTCAAACGCTTGAGGATGGAGATCGACCACAGTTTGAGGTAATGGCCGGCATTGGATGCGCGGTGGTGGATGTAGTTCGGGTACTTGTTCGGATTGCGGAACAATTCGATATAGTAACGGACGGCGTTTTTGGCCATGGGCGTAAACCCGCCGCGTACCGGTGTCGGCGCTTTGTATTCTTGCTGGGCCAGCTTGGGAAATTGTTCCAAAAAAAAGTCGGCACAGCGCGGCAACGGGGAGAATGCGTTGACGCCGTCTTTTTCTAAGGTGATGTAGTAGGGACGGAAATAGCCTTCTTCAAATGCCCAGAAACTGGCTTGGTTTTCGTTTGCAATGCGTTTGGCCAGGAGATGGTAGGGACGTGTGTCGCCAAAGCAGACAACGGCCTGGATGTGATGTTGAACGATGTATTCTTGCAAAAATTCAGGAAAGGCATCGTAGCTGTCGTTAAAAGCAACGGTATGCGCTTGAGTAGGCGGATAAAAATAGTCGTCGCCTGCATTAAAGTTGAATTTATGTACGGTTTTGCCGTTTTCAGTCAGCCAATTGGCAAGGCGCAGAAAAAAATCGCCGACAGGACCTTGAAGCAGCAGGATGTTTTCTGCGCTTTCAAGCAGGCTTTGCAGGTTGTTTTTGAGGACGGTCTGTTTCATGTCGCAATGTGGTTTTGTTTTTTATGTAATAGTTTTAGGTTGAACTTTTAAGCATACGCCAAGAGAATTAACGATGCAAAAGCAATGATGCCTCAATAGAGGTAAGTTTATGATATATCGTTAATTTAGATAGTATTTATTTGAAAGATCGATATAGTTGTTTGATTTTACCTAATTTTTTAGCAAAGTACCCGCGATGTAATCCGTTGTTGTTTTTTTGCATATTTTTTTGTCGTATCAGGATTTGGGCTGCAGTTTCCGCATTGATGGCCTGATGGGTTTCGGGGTGGATGTAGTCGGGGTAGTGGATGAGCGTGCCGGCAATCAGCTGCCAAAGCTCAAGCCTGCGGTTGCGGCGCGGAATGGGGAGCAGATCTTGGGTAAGCCCCCAACCTGCATAGAAAGGAAGGCCGTAGCAGCTGACTTTTTTGCCGCGCAACAAGGCTTCAAAACCGGTCAGCGAAGTCATGGTATGAACTTCGTCTGCGTATTGGAGACAGGTCAGGATATCGGCTTGTTCGGCGGTTTGGTCGGCATATTGTGCAGCATCTTCAGGGGAAATATGGCCGATGCGGTTACAGCTGACTACATCGGGATGCGGTTTGTAGATGATATAGGCATCGGGATTGCGTTCGCGTACGGTACGGAGCAGATCCAGATTGCGATAGATTTGGGGTGAACCATAGCGGATAGACGCGTCATCTTCAACCTGGCCGGGAACGAGGATCACGGTTTTGTCGGTTGATGGGGCGGTAAAGTCTGAGTTGCCGACGTTGTATTTGCTGATGTGGTTTTCGGTCAGCATTTTTTGCAGTTTCAAGGCTGTCTGAAAGTCTTGATCGTCGAAGTTTTGGTTTTGCAGGATGTGTTCAAGACGGGACGGGGTTTCGGCGTTGAAATAAATGCCCATATCGTCGGTAACGAGCGACAGTGGTGGGACTAAATTAGAACCAAGCCCGACCGAGCGGATAAAGCCGTCTTCCATGCGCAGCAGGGGGATGTTGTGTTGTTCGGCAAAACGGACGATGGCCTCTTTGCCGTTGCCCCAAGCAAGGATGCGTGCATCGTTGGATAGTTTGACCCCTGCCAGTTTTTGTGTGGAGGCGATAAATTTCAGACGGCATGAGGGTACGTTAAAGAAAGGTTTGGCAACCGCGCGTTTCCACAAAGACATGCCGACGCAATATAACTCACCACGCAATTTGTCGTTTTTGCGTTTGACCGTCGCCAGATAGTCGATAACATCAAAGAGGCTGCCTGCTTCGCCGGTATTGGGATTGAGGTAGCGGCTGTATTGCAGATAGGCTGCGGCAAAGAGCTGCAGCAAGTTGCGGGGGGCGCGGCGTTGGGTTTGAACAAGGCTGTCGATTTGTGGGTGGCGGTCGTCGCTTACACCCCATCCGGCATACCACGGCAGGCCGAAAGTGGTCAGCGGTTTGCCGCATAAAAGCGCCTCAAAACCCATTTGCGAGGTAACGCAATAAACTTTATCGATGTTTTGCAACAAAGAAATCGGATTGATGTCTTCTGCCAAAAGATGGACGCGGTGTTGCTGCGCCAGTTGGGTCAGATAGCCTTGTTTTTTGCCGCACAAAACATCGGGATGGGTTTTGACCCAGATATCGGCTTGTGGGTTTTCATTTAAGGCCGTCTGAAACATCAGTTCAAACGTAGAGGCGTCTGCGCCGCCATACTGGATGGCCATATCGCCGAAGGTTTGATCAATGATGAGGACGGTTTCAGACTTAGATGGGGAGCGCAAAGGATGATCGTCTGAAAGTTCGGGCGCGTGGTTGTATTTGGACAGATGGTGTTGCAGGATGAAATCCATCGCCTGTTGCGCCTGAGCCAAGGTTGCAGACGGCATGGTATCAGCAGCGAGAATCAGTTGTTCCAAACGCGAAGGACGTGTGGTGTCGTAGTAGATGCCGATGTCGTCATAGACGATGGAGTAGGGCGGATAGCCGGCGACGCCCAGGCCGAGCGAACGTAAAAAACCGTCTTCCAATGCAATAAAGGGAAGCTGGTGTTCAGCGGCGAAAGCACGCGCTTTATGTGTCGTCGGGCGCAAACCCCAGCCGACAACAGCCTCTGCTCCTTTTCCGTCTTTGCAGATATGAAATTCAGGCAATAGGATGGAAAGATGGGGGATTTTGCGGATGCCGCGAGAGGGGATGTAGGCGTTTTTCACAATGCGTTTTCGTCGATTATTGTTATTAATGGATTGTAGGCCGTCTGAAAAGAGGAACATTCTTTCAGACGGCCCGAATTATTTTTTAAAACGTGACGGCTTCGGCCAATACTTTGCCTGCCAAGTCTTTAGGCGACAGGTTCGGCTCGCCTTGCAACGGCCAGTCAATGCCGACGGTCGGATCATTCCAAATCAGCGAGTGTTCGGCTTTGGGATTGTAATAATCCGTGCATTTATAGACGAACTCGGCTTCGTCGCTCAGTACATAGAAACCGTGTGCGAAACCTTCGGGTACCCACAGTTGGCGTTTGTTTTCTGCGGACAGGATCTCGCCTACCCATTTGCCGAAAGTGGGGGAGCCTTTACGCATATCGACGGCTACGTCGAATACTTCGCCGACAACCACGCGTACGAGTTTGCCTTGTGTGTTTTCAGTTTGATAGTGCAGGCCGCGCAATACGCCTTTGCTGGATTTGGAATGGTTTTCCTGCACGAAGGTGCGGTCGCAGACTTGGGTCTTGAACCACTCGTCGCGGAAGGTTTCCATAAAAAAGCCGCGCGCGTCGCCGAAGACTTGCGGCTCAAGCAGTTTTACGTCAGGAATGGCGGTATCAATGATGTTCATCGTTTTATCTTTCATCTAAAGGCCGTCTGAAAAGTTTCAGACGGCCTCAAACATTATTTTTTCAACAGGCGCAGCAAATATTGGCCGTATTGGTTTTTCGCCATCGGGCGCGCCAGCTCTTCCAGTTTTTCATCGGAAAGCCAACCGTTGCGCCAAGCAATTTCTTCCAGGCAGGCGATTTGCAGGTCTTGGATGTTTTGCACGGTTTGGACGAAAGAAGCGGCTTCGTGCAGGCTCTCGTGGGTGCCGGTGTCCAACCATGCGAAACCGCGTCCCAAAAGTTGTACCGACAATGAACCGTCTTCCAAATACATTTGGTTGAGGTCGGAAATTTCCAATTCGCCGCGGGTGGACGGTTTGATTTGTTTGGCGAACTCGACGACGCGTTGGTCGTAGAAGTACAAGCCGGTTACCGCCCAATCGGATTTGGGCTGTTGCGGTTTCTCTTCGATAGACAGGGCGTTGAAGTTTTCGTCAAATTCAACCACGCCGAAACGCTCGGGGTCTTTGACTTGATAGCCGAATACGGTTGCGCCGTGGGTCTTGGCGGCGGCCTGTTTCAATGTTTGCGTAAACGATTGGCCGTAGAAAATATTGTCGCCCAAAACCAAGCAAACATTGTCGTTGCCGATAAATTCTTCGCCGATGATAAATGCCTGTGCCAAGCCGTCCGGACTGGGTTGCACGGCATAGCTGATGGAAATGCCGAAATCGCTGCCGTCGCCGAGCAGGCGTTTGAAAGAGGCGTTGTCTTCGGGCGTGGTGATTACCAAAATATCGCGGATTCCTGCCAGCATCAATACGGACAGGGGATAGTAAATCATGGGCTTGTCGTACACGGGCAGCAGTTGTTTGGATACGCCGCGTGTGATGGGATAGAGGCGTGTGCCGCTGCCTCCGGCGAGGATGATGCCTTTCATGGGTTTTCTCCTGAGTAGTGTGTGTTTGCATGATTTTCAGACGGCCTAATATGGGAATAGGCCGTCTGAAAACTTATTTTCCGGTGCCTAAACGCTCTAAACGGTAGCTGCCGTTCAATACGTTTTGCCACCAGGTTTTGTTGTCCAAATACCATTGCACTGTTTTGCGGATGCCGGATTCGAATGTTTCTTGAGGTTTCCAGCCCAGCTCCCTGCCGATTTTGGCAGCGTCGATGGCATAGCGTACGTCATGGCCGGGACGGTCTTGTACGAAAGTAATCAAATCTTCATAACGTGCCACGCCGGCCGGTTTTTCAGGAACAAGCTCTTCCAGCAGGGTACAGATGGTTTTGACGACTTCAATATTGGCTTTTTCATTGTGGCCGCCGATATTGTAGGTCTCGCCGACAACACCTTCGGTAACAACCTGATACAGCGCGCGCGCGTGGTCTTCGACAAACAGCCAGTCGCGGATTTGCATACCGTCGCCGTAAACGGGCAGCGGTTTGCCGTCAAGCGCGTTCAGAATCATCAAAGGAATGAGTTTTTCCGGAAAATGGTAAGGGCCGTAGTTGTTGGAACAGTTGGTTACGATGGTCGGCAAACCGTAAGTACGCAGCCATGCACGGACGAGGTGGTCGCTGGACGCTTTAGAAGCAGAGTAGGGGCTGGACGGCGCGTATGGCGTGGTCTCGGTAAACAAATCGTCTGTGCCGTGCAAATCGCCATAGACTTCATCGGTAGAAATATGGTGAAAACGGAAGGCTTCGCGCTTTTCAGACGGCATTTGTTGCCAGTAGGCGCGGGCTGCTTCAAGCAGATTGAATGTACCGACGATATTGGTTTGGATAAATTCGCCTGCCGAATCGATAGAGCGGTCGACATGGCTTTCCGCAGCCAAGTGCATCACGGCATCAGGCTGGTGTTGTGCGAATACGCGGTCGAGTTCGGCGCGGTCGCAAATATCCACTTGTTCAAAAGCATAGCGAGGATTATTGGCTACCTCAGTCAAAGATTCCAAATTGCCGGCATAAGTCAGCTTATCGACATTGACGACAGAGTCTTGGGTGTTTTGGATAATATGACGGACAACGGCAGAACCGATAAAGCCCGCGCCGCCGGTAACAAGGATTTTTTTCATAAGTTTCAGAGGATAGTCAAAATAATATAAACGGATTATAGCAGACAGAAAGTGTGTTTTTCAGATAAAGAGGCCGTCTGAAAACATCTCTTTCAGACGGCCTGTATCAGGTCAACTTAATCGTCGTAGCCATTTGGATTGTTGCTGACCCAACGCCATGAGTCTTCCATCATCTGCGCCAAATCGCGTTTGGTTTCCCAACCGGTCTGCGCTTTGGTGTAGGCGGGATCGGCGTAGAAACAGGCCAAATCGCCATCACGACGCGGTTTGATTTGGAACGGAATGGTCAAACCGGAGGCTGCCTCAAAGGCACGGATGATTTCCAATACCGAATAAGCACGTCCCGAACCCAAATTAAACAGGTGTACACCCGAAACATCGCTTTTCGCCTGCATTGCCGCCACATGGCCTTCCGCCAAATCCATCACATGGATATAGTCGCGCATACCCGTACCGTCTGGGGTAGGATAGTCATCGCCGAAAACCGACAATTGCGGCAGCTTGCCTGAAGCCACTTGGCAGATATAAGGCAGCAGATTGTTTGGGATACCGTTTGGCTGCTCGCCGATCAAACCGCTTTCATGCGCACCGATAGGGTTGAAATAGCGCAACAAAATCACGCTCCAACGCGGATCGGCCTTTTGGATATCCGTCAAAATGCGCTCCACCATAGACTTAGACGTGCCGTAAGGGCTGGTCGTATCCCCCGGTTGCATATCTTCCGTATAAGGTACTTTACCCGGATCGCCGTAAACCGTAGCAGATGAGCTGAACGCAATCTTAAATACGCCGGCACGCGCCATTTCTTCAGCCAAAACCAAACTGCCCGACACATTGTTGTCATAGTATTTCATTGGTTTGGCCACGCTTTCACCGACTGCCTTCAAGCCGGCAAAATGGATGACAGCATCAATATCGTGTTCCGCAAAGATTTGACGCAACACTTCACGATTACGGATATCCCCTTGGTAAAAAGGCACAGACTTGCCGGTAATCTTTTCCAAGCGCGGGAGGATGTTGGCAGACGAATTGCACAAATTGTCCAAAATCACGGCATTAAAGCCTGATTTCAACAGGGAAACAACGGTATGAGAACCGATAAAACCGGTACCGCCGGTGATAAGAATAGTCATTGGTTTTCCTTAATTAAAATTGTGTTTGGAAGTCGTGAAATCGGTTGGCTGAAAATACAAACACGCTTTCAGATGGCCTGGTGTAAGTGTTGTCAAAGAGGGATTGCTTTATTTGGATATTGTATATTTAGTTACCTGAAAAGTAAAAAAATATGGGATAATCACAGTGTTATGCACAGAGTGCAAAGCGTTATCATTTCAATTTTAATAAAAGGATCTTACCATGTCAGTATCTAACGAAGTTTTGGCGTTGATTTCACAAGTTGCACAAAAACAAGTGTCAGCAAATGAAGAATTGTTGTCTACAGGACTTATTGATTCTGTGAGCGCAATGGATTTGGTTATGGCCATCAAACAAAAATTTGATGTTGATTTGCCGTTTGAGCAACTGGTTGATATTTTGGCAAACTCAGCCAATATCATTCAATATGTTGAAAATAATTACAAAGGCTAAATCATGAAACAATTAAATGAATTCCAAAATCTTGATGATTTTTTGGAATACCGTTTCAGCCAAACTTCGGGAAAAGCGTTAGTTAATGATACTCAAGAATGTTCTTGGGAAGAGTTGCGCGTAAAAATAGCCGCATTTATCGAGGCTTACAAAAGCATAGCAGATATTACCAAAAACATTCCTCTGGTGTTGCACGGCCATAAAGAAATTGATTTTGCAGTGGCAATTTATGCCTGCTTATTAAACAAAATCCCTTTTATTCCGGTGGATAGTATTTATCCTGAAAGCCGTCTGAACAATATCTGCCAACTGTCGAAAGCACGCTTTGTATACCGTTCGGCAACGCAAACTTTTGAAAAGCAGACTGACGAAGAAGTAGAGCTGGCTGAAAAAGATTTGGCTTACATCATGTTTACTTCAGGAACAACCGGCGCACCTAAGGGTGTGCAAATCGGTCGTGAAGCCGTGTTTAACCTGATGAAATGGATGAAAGAGCAGCTTAATTTAGCCGCACCTAATGTATTCATGAATCAGGCTCCGTTTGCGTTTGATTTGTCAATGTACGAAATCTTTGGCAACTTGGCTTACGGCGGTTGCATTGTCATGAACAGTCGTGATGCTATTTCTAATCCTGCCACCTGGATTGATTTTTTGGCCAAACAACAAATTACTACCTGGGTTTCCACGCCTTCTTTTGCCATGCAGCAGCTGCTTAACCCTAAATGTAGTCAAGCTACTTTACCGAGTTTGAAAGAATTTTTGTTCTGCGGCGAAAAACTTGGCAAACCAGTAGTAAATATGATTTTTCAAAAATTTCCCGGTGTCCGTGTTATCAATACCTATGGTCCGACTGAAGCTACTGTAGCAACAACTTACGTTGATATTACACCTGATATGCTGGCGGCAGAAGAAGAGTTGCCTGTAGGCGTTGCCGTGCTTAATTCCAAATTAGAGATTGTTGACGAAGAGATTTGGATTAGCGGTAACCATGTGATGCGTGGCTATCTGAACAACGAAACTGAAAATGCTAAACGCTTGGTAGTACACAGTGCAGATAACCGTACTTATAAAACAGGTGACTACGGTTTTGAAAAAAATGGATTGTTCTATGTACAAGGCCGTAAAGACGAGCAGATTAAGCTCAATGGCTACCGTATCGAACTTTCAGAAATTGAAGAAAAAATCCTTAACCTTAAGGAATTTGCCTTTGATAATGTGGCAGTAGTGGCTTTGAAACGCAACACAGGCGCAGTATTGCGTTTGGTGTGTTTCTATACAGCCAAGCAAAGTGCAGATACTCAGGCGATCAAAGACGCATTAGTACAAAATTTACCGTCTTACATGATGCCGTCTGAATTTATTCACATTGATGAAATTCCAGTCAGCACCAACCACAAAACCGACAAAAAAGCATTGTTGGAAAAATATCAGCAGGGTTTATAAAATGGATTTATATCAAATTCAGCAAAACATCTTACGAAAAGCCAAGATTGATCCTCAAAAGGTTAACGCTTGGATTTATAACAATCAAAGTATAGTGTTTGATTTTCTGTTGAACGACTATTTTGTCAGCGTCAGTTATACGGCAGTAGGACAAACCTTTAACTTTATTGAGCGTAATAAGAGCAAAATTTCTAAGATTTCCGGCTTCCATAAATTTCTGAAATATATTTCAGAAATTTATGGAAGTTACCCACAATCGGTTAATCAAGAAAAGACAGTATTGTCTTTTAAATTTGCTGAAACCGATTGGGCAAAAATCGAGGATAAATTTAGTGAGATTTTAGAAGTCACTTCCATTTATCTTGGCAGCGAATTATGCTACATCCTGAATGTTGAAAAAAATAAGGGCATTAATTTAGCCGAGTACTTGGATAAGCCGGAAGTTGAATACATTGGTGTTAAAGGCGACAGTAATGAGTTTTTCCTAAGCTATGCTCGGAATCATGGTCTAAGTGATTATGTTTATGAGCTAAATAATAGAGGCTTTTTAGCTGTTGAACACAAAATGGGTGTAAGTGTGTTCCGTCGCGTGAACAAGCACAGTTATAAAGATCTTTTGGCTTATTTCCCAGACTCTTTCCATGAGTTGGAAAATGTCATTTATACTGTTGAAGCACCGAAAGTATTGAGTGCCAACAAGAAAAACCTATTGGTGTTGTTCTCTTATACCAATAAGAGTAATGAGAATATGGTTGACCGTTATTATAGCCACCCATTTCCATTTATCAGCAACAGCATTATGCCAAATACTTACATCATCCGTATGGCTGATGTATCAGACGCGTTTGGCAGTCACGGGTTGAATACAAAGTTTGATGAAAATATCGAAGACAATATCCAGCGTTTCATTAAGAGCCTGATGAATATTTATGGCGTAGATAAGAAAAACGTAGTCATTTGCGGTGCATCATCAGGCGGTACAGGAGCGGTATATCACGGCTTAATTGGTGGGTACAAAACCTTTGCAATCGACCCATTTTTGGGCAATCATAAATACTATGGTGGCAAAGATCCATTGTATCTGCATTCTATCCGTACGCCGATTTTGGAGACTTTCAAAAAGCTACCAGATGTAATTGATCATAACCTTGAAAATCAAGTGGTCATTTCATCGGCTAAAGTATCAGAGTTTTATCCGGATATTAAAGAGCTGAAAGAAGCATTGCCTACAGTTGTATTATGTGAGTTTGACTTTGAAAAAATTCAAAAGCACATAGATTTTTCAGGCAACACAGTATTCTTGTCCAATACCATTATCAATAATTTGCTGTTGGACATCCATATTACTGATTCGGACATTAATCTGAACTAAATGCGAAGTAAATAGACAGTAAGTTTAAAATTTACTGTCTATTTTTTTAATATTTGAACCATATTTATCATGTTTGGGGAATGTAATGGTAGATAAAACGGCTGAAGAATTTCAGCAAGAAATTCTTAAAAATATCAAATTAAAAAATACGTCTGTTGATATTTATTATCAGCAGAATGTGTACTGCAATTTCAAATCTGACCGTGAAACACCATTTTCTGTCAGCTTAAATTTAGATTGGCAGAAGATTTTCCTGTTTTATCGTAATAAAAGTGAGATAGATAATATCGGAGAAATGTTTCCAAACTTCAGCTTATCTAAGCAGGATGGGGATAATGTATACATTTATGATGTCAGTACTTTGGATTTTGCCCAAACCTGTGCGGTCTTTATCAAATTGGCCGAGCGTGCGGAACAATATTTTTCTGAACGGCCAGTAGTTAACAGCCGCAAAAAAGAGGTGATGTCAGGTAATTATATCGACACCTCCGGAAATAAAATTACTGCACCTGATAATCTGCGAAACTGTCATTTCCAATTTCTAGGAGGAGGTGGGAATGAAGTTGTTATCCACCCTAATGCAAACTTGCGTAATGTATTTTTGGAATTTTTGGGCAAGGACAGCAAAGTCTATATTGGAGAAAATGTTTCTATGCAAGGCCAATGGTGTTTGGGAGTAGGCTGTACGATTAACATCGGCAGTAAAACTACCAGTACCAATCCGGTTTATATTACTGTTGCCGAACATACAACCTTGTCCATTGGTGAAGATTGTATGTTTGCCACTAATAATCAAATCCGTACTGATGATGCACACCCGATTTATGATGTTCATACTGGCAAACGTTTAAATGTTTCTAAAGACGTTACCATTGGAGACAGAGTGTGGGTAGCCTATGGCGCAACAATTTGGGGTGGTACAAAGATTGGTAGCGGTAGTATTGTTGGTGCATTTTCGGTAGTGAAAAAACATTTTCCTAATAACTGCGTTATTGCAGGCGTGCCGGCTAAAGTCATACGCAAAGATGTATTTTGGGAACGCAATAATGTTTTATATACAGATATAGATGAAGGTAAGGATTTGGCAGAAATGAATCATGTCACCTATATCAATTCAACAGTAGAACTTGATTAGTACATCTAACTAGTAAAGGCCGTCTGAAAACATAAAAGTTTTCAGACGGCCTTTTTTAAGATAAGACAGAGATTACTCTAAACAAGCCAATTGTTTTTTCAGACACTCAGCCTGTAATACCTTGTCACCTTTAGCTTCGGCTATTTCAGCTGCCAGTTTCCAATATGCTGCTGTGTCTTGTAGAGAGAGACTGTCAAAATAACGTTGTGCTGCTTGATGGTTTTTCAGACGGCATAAAGCAGTTGTATAAAGATACATCGTTTCCGGTGAGGTTTGTGCAAAATCAGCCAATATTTTGGTGACAGACTCCCAATCTTGGTTTTGGGCAAGTTTTTCAGCTTCATACAAGGCCAAAGACGGATTCTCAGGATATTTTTGGCGCAGTTGAGCCAATAGATATCCTTCGCCGTCAGTGTTGCCGGTAGCGTACATTTTTTTCAGATAATCGACTGTTAAATCTTCAGGAATTAAGAGCAGATTTTCTTCAAAGGCACGGTTAAGCTGGGTAAATAGTTTTTCAGAATCACCGCGTAATTTTGCCAGTCTTGCAATCGCGATACGGCAACTTGGATCATTCTGAGTATGGTTTTCAAAAGCAACCAAAAACTGATGCGCGCCTTGTAAGTTACCAAGTTTCATGCAGAGGTAAGAAGCCAATAGCTCGGGTTTGAGATAGCCTTTTTCACGATCGTCCAAGCTATCAATATACGTTTTCAGTAAAGCCAATGCTACAAAATAATTCTGCTCCGATAGTTTTTGTGCTACGGCTAACAAAGGTTGATATGAGTCGGGTAAGTCTGTACCTATCCGGGCAAACAGTTTTTCAGACGGCCTTTTTGCTTGATGAAACGAGGCTGCAAGTAATGCGATAAGTAAATCATTTTGCGTTCCTATATGCTCGTTTTCAGCAAAAAATTCCGCCCCTTTAACGGCATTACCGATATATAAGTCCATTTTTGCATGCCAGTAACCTGCGGTATCGGGATAATTAGGTAACAGGTTTTGCAAAGTATCAAACTGTTTGCTCTCAAATAAAGCGTTCAGATAACGATGGCGATAATCAGCTGTTTCTTCCGCATTCAGACGGCCTGTATCAAGTAGAGTTTGGATACGGCTTGCAGCTAAGTCCCATACCTGATGATTGTCTGCTTGCTCAATCATATTGATTAAAATCGGCAGATTGTCAGCGGTTTCGGCATGGTCAAGAGCAGTAATAGCTTGATACACACGTTCGCAGTTGCCACCTTCCTGGAAGGGGAAAGTATCGCGGATGCGAGCAAGATATTCGGGTTTGGCATGTCCTGATTTTAAAATGTTTTCTAATTCAGTCAGCGTTTCATGCTGATTGATGGTAATAGGGCCAAATCCGTCAGTTTCGTAAGAGAAATAGCCTTTTTGATAGGTGTGTGTACCAGAGAAAAAGGCTTCTTTATCAAATTGATAGTAAATAATTGCCTTATTCAGATAGGCCATGTCAAATGCTACTGATGAGTAGTCGGTAATCAATACGGCGCAACGTCCGAAAAGATTTTGAATACTTTCAGTTTCACGCAGTCCACTCCAGATTTTTATATAGGTAGGGACATTCATTACTTCCAAATAGGGCTCGATATTTGGGTGTGGTGCAAAAATTACTTCGTAGCCGTAGGTTTCTACCATTTCCTTCAGGCGCTGGTCGTGAAGCAGAGCCTGCCAGTAACGGGCATAGTCAGTTTCCATAAAAGCACTGTTGAGCGTACGAGTATTGCTACCTGTACCGATATTTTGACCGACAATGTTATTGCGCCAAGTTGGCATAATCAGGATCTTGCGACTGTCGGGCTTATTTTTTGATAGTAAGGAGTCGTAGCGTGGAAATCCAGTTAGTGCTACTTCTTTTTCGGTCAGCTTGTAGGTATTGAAGTCAGCCTTAATCGAGCGACTTTCTGGCTCAGTAGTGGTAATGAAACAGTGTAGGTTTTGTTTGCTATTTGTCCATGCAGAAAGATTGTCTTTGGTTACTCCGTGCTGAAGAAAGACAAATTTTTTGCTGTGTTCGTATAAATCCCCAAAATAATTGTTGATGTGTTTTTCCAAATGACTGGAAATGATTTTTTCAGCTTTACGCAAATGTCGTTCATATTCACTACCGCCGAATTCTACAAGTTTGAAGCCTTCTTGTTCGAGACGGCTCCAGTCTGGGGCAGTTTTGTTGAGTACGAAATAGCAAGTTTGTTCAGGGTGGTTCTGCATCATATAACGATAAAAATGCTCAGCGTTGTCGTCAGCTTTAGTTTCCCTATCCATTAAAAGCCAGCTGCCGTCTGAAAGGTATTTTTCAGACGGCGTAAATAAACCGATAAGTTCATTTAATGCGATGCCGTGCATAAAGGTTTTACCTTTAATTGAAATTCGCATTGCTTTTTTGTTAAGTAGAATATTAATTTTGGCGTTGTCTACAACATCACCATAGGGAACCCATAAACGTTTTTCGTAAACAAATAATTGTTCATTTAGCTTATTGACCACGCTTTTTGCATAGACAGGAATAAGATCACGCCCATCGGCTTGCACAGAATATGGCTGGTCAAAATAGGTAAAATAGCTGATAAGGAACTGTTTGCGTTCACGATCGATGTTTTCAATATAGGCGATTTGGAATGGAGGCTCGCTCTGTTTGAACATTCCAAGCATACCAACTTTATGGAATAGCCATACTCCCGCTAAGCCAAATTCCATAATATTTTTTTGATCAATATAATTAAAAACCTGCTGCATTAGATCATAAAAATGTGATTTTTGTTTGGTATCCAACAAATCTAGACGTTCAGGTCTATTAAGCAATTGTTGGATATACCAAGCCATATCATATAATGCGGTTTTTTGTATTGAGGAGGGTACATGCCCTAAGCGGTTTTTATAGTTTTGAAGCATAGGCAAGAAGCCATACTCAAAAACATTAGAAAACTTTTCTACTTTTTGCCAAGAAGTATCTAAAGTGGATGTGCCACTTTCACGTTTGCGATAGAAATAGACGGCATCTCTGTCAAACACAGCTTTTGCGTCCTGCAAATCTAATAAATAGTCTGCAATAAATTTGCCATCTTCAAAGTTTGGCTTAACATTGTGGTTAAACACCAAATTCTGTTTTTTAATATGGCTGACTCTGAAAAAGGTTGAGGCAGCAGACATATTGATAAATTTATCGAGCTTAGCAACATCAATAACGTGGGTTTTGTTAAAACGGAATCTTAGAGGATGACTGTCTTTAATGATATTTTGATTTTCAAAGAAAAACTTCATGTTAGTAGCTACGGTTACTGCCGACGGATGTTGGCTAATTTGAGTATCTACTGATTTGAAGTAGTCAGGGTGAAGATAATCGTCAGGGTCCGTAAATACTACCCATTCAGTTTGTGTATGTTGTAAACCCAGATTGCGTGCCGAGGCCTGGCCGCCATTTTCTTTGTAAAAATAATGGATATTTTGGGGAAACTTGGCTTGCCATCGTTTGATGATTTCTGCCGAATGGTCGGTCGACCCATCATCTACTAGAATGATTTGAATGTGTTTTTTGAAATTCAAGCTTTGTTTGACAATACTGTCAAAGTATTCATCAAGGTATTTTTCGACGTTATAAACAGCTGAAACGATTGTAAATTGATTATTACCTTCGTATTTTAAGGGAAGGTATTTTTTGAGTTTCATTACGCGTTTGGCGTACATGTCGCGGAAAAAGAGTTTAGGGTCTCGTAAGAGCTTCCGAAATTTTTTATTGTTCATTTTTTTGACCTTTTATTTTTATTTGGTTTTGAAGTAATTTTCCAGCATTTGAATCAGTTTGTCCTGGTAGTTTTCAATCTGTTGCTGGCTGTGAAAATCGTTGGCACAAAAAGAGTGTGGCTGCCGCCCATTTTTTTTATTTTCCAAGAGCTTGATATATTGGGCAGGCGCTTTGTTGGAGCGGATATTAAAATAATAACATATTTCATTACCTACTGTAGATTTCCTGTTTAAAAACATCAGCCAAGGTACGAGGAAGGTGGCAAGATTGAGATCGTGGTTAGAACGGAAACGGTTGGATAAAAAGGCTTCAATCTCAGTTCGGTAGTGCTGCCAAGCAAATTGAAAGCTGCTTTTATTTAGTGGGATATAGGTGTGTACTAACGGACGGTCGATGTGGCAGTCGTAGTGCTGTTGTAATAGTGCGATGCAGTTTTTTGAGGCGGAAAGAGTGGGTGTGTCAGTTCCTCTTTCGGACATTTGTTTTAGGCTTTTGTCTGCAATAAAAAGAGAGGCAATGCCGTTGGCGTGAAAAAAATGTTCCTTCGGTAATGGTCGGGCAACAAATACATCATCGTTAAAATAGATGAAGTGTTCATTTAGATTGGGAATGTTGTGCAGGTGTGCTTCGATTACATGCGAATTGAAGGTGGGCAGGTATTGCGAGTCAATGATTTGACTGTGATCTATTATGCTGACGTTGGGATAGTCGGCAGGATTGAGCCAGTCGGGGCGTTGGTTGTCGGTAATGATGTAGATATGGTTTACCCACGGCAGGAAGGTGCGCACGCTGTGAAGTGAATAGTAAAGTTCGTTGTGGTTGCTGAAACGGGCTTCGTCATTATTGTGGAGTGCGTTTTGTTCGGCAGTAGGGCTATATTGGCGCCGACGTTGCTGCCATTCGGAATCTTGGTTATTTACCCATGTGAAAACGACATCAACTTTAATAGGGGGAAGGTTGATACTATTTTCAAGTTCGGCTAAATACAGGGTGTTGTCGATAATGACCGGTTCGTCAGACTCTGTTGTACGCTGTTCGGCGTTGCGGACAGGGTATCTTTTGTTGAGATAGTCGCGGAAGAATACACCTGGTTGTCGAATCAGTTTTTTAAGTTTTCTCATGACGGTATTCACTGTAATGTGATGTTTTTGATACTTATGTCAGGTTTTCAGACGGCCTAATATTTCATCAGGTGTTATAATGGTCGTGCTTAATTAAAAGTATAGTGAGATTTAATCAATGTTGAAAGCAGAATGTCTTACCCGCAGGGGCATGTTATTGTTGTGTGTCAGCCTGTTGGCCGCATGCTCTTCTCTTCCTAATTCTGGTCCGAGTACGCGAAATGTTGTTGCTTTGGGGCAACAGCCGGCTACGGCCGAAGTGCCGGAGGTGGAATTGATTGATGTGAATGGTGCGGTGGCTCAGTCACTATATCAAGCGCAAGTTAATCAGTCATTTGCTCAGTTGGGCGATGGTACATCATCAATAGGGGCTATCAATATAGGCGATGTGCTGGACATTACGATTTGGGAAGCTCCTCCGGCTGTGTTGTTCGGTGGGGCTCTGTCGTCTACCGGTTCGGGTAATGCGCAGCAAACGAAGCTGCCTGAACAGATGGTCAGCTCTGCAGGTACGATTTCTGTGCCGTTTATTGGCGATGTGTCTGTCCTTGGTAAAACACCGGTTCAGGTGCAAAACATTATTAAAGGCCGTCTGAAAAAAATGGCAAACCAGCCGCAGGTAATGGTGCGCATGGTGCAAAACAATGCGGCGAATGTATCGGTTATCCGCGCGGGTAACAGTGTGCGTATGCCTTTGACGGCTGCAGGCGAGCGTGTGTTGGATGCGGTGGCTGCCGTGGGCGGTTCGACTGCGAATGTTCAGGATACGAACGTACAGCTGACACGTGGCAATGTTGTCAGAACGATTGCTTTGGAAGACTTGGTGGCGCATCCGCGTCAAAATATTTTGTTGCGCCGCGGTGATGTAGTCACAATGATTACTAATCCAAGCACGTTTACGTCTATGGGTGCGGTCGGTCATACGCAGCAGATTGGTTTCTCTGTGAAGGGCTTATCTTTGGCTGAGGCTGTGGGACGTATGGGCGGTCTGCAGGATTATAGTGCAGATGCGCGCGGCGTATTTGTATTCCGTTATGCGCCTTTGTCCGAGCTGCCTCCTGAGAAACAATCTAAATGGGTTGAAAAGGGTTATGGCGATCGTGCGGAGATTCCTGTGGTCTACCGTTTGAACCTGGCAGATGCGAATTCTATGTTTTGGATGCAGCGTTTCCCTGTGAAGGATAAGGACGTGGTGTACGTATCGAATGCACCGATGGCCGAAGTACGCAAGTTCTTGTCATTTGTGTTCTCGCCTGTGGTTAGCGGTGCGAACAGTATTAATAATTTAGTGAACTGATGGGGAAAATAATGTCTGAGCAAGTTTCTGCAAATGTGGATGTGAAACCGGAACAACCGGCTCCCGAAAAGAAAAAGGCCAAAAAGTCTTGGTTGCGTAAGATTAATCCGTTGCTTTGGGTAACGGTTATCGTGCCGACTTTGTGTTCCGGTGTGTATTACGGACTATTTGCTTCTGATCAGTTCACATCCCAGTCCAGCTTTGTGGTGCGTTCTCCTAAAAGCCAATCGTCTTTGAACGGCTTGGGCGCTATTTTGCAGGGGTCTGGTTTCTCTCGTGCGCAAGACGATATTTATACCGTGCAGGAATATATGCAGTCGCGTTCGGCTTTGGACGCGTTGCGTAAGAAAATGCCCGTTCGTGATTTTTATGAAAAAGAAGGCGACATTTTCAGCCGTTTTAATGGTTTTGGCCTGCGTGGCGAGGATGAAGCGTTTTATCAATACTACCGCGATAAGGTATCCATCCATTTTGACTCTGTCTCAGGCATTTCTAATTTGAGCGTTACATCTTTCAATGCCGGTGAATCTCAAAAGATCAATGATGCTTTGCTCAAACAGGGTGAGGTATTGATCAACCAGCTGAACGAACGTGCGCGTCAGGATACGATTCGTTATGCTCAGGAAGTGGTCAATTCGGCTGAAGAGAAAGTTAAAGAAGCTTCGGCTCAATTGACAAAATTCCGTGTGTCCAACGGTATTTTTGACTTGAAGGCGCAATCCGATGTGCAAATGGGTTTGGTATCCAAATTGCAGGACGAGTTGATTGTCATTCAAACTCAGCTTGACCAGGTAAAAGCCGTTACGCCTGAAAACCCGCAAATTCCAGGTTTGATTGCGCGTGAAAAGAGCTTGCGTAAAGAAATCTCGCAACAAATGAAAGCGATTTCCGGCGGTGGCGAGGGTTCGTTGTCCAATCAGGCGGCGGAATATCAGCGCGTGTATTTGGAAAACGAATTGGCTGAGAAACAATTGGCTGCAGCGATGACTTCTTTGGAAAGTGCGAAAGCGGAAGCAGATCGTCAGCAATTGTATTTGGAAGTGATTTCCCAGCCGAACAAACCTGACTTGGCGCATGAACCAAACCGTCTGTACAACATTGTGGCAACGTTTGTCATCGGTTTGATTGTCTATGGCATTGCCGTGTTGCTGTCTGCAAGTATCCGTGAGCATAAAAACTGATGAAAGAGCTACATAAAACATCGTTTTTGGAGTCGCTGCTTATCCAAAAAAGGGTAATCGGCGCGCTCTTAATGCGTGAAATTATTACTCGCTACGGTCGTAATAACATTGGTTTTTTGTGGTTATTTGTCGAACCTTTGCTGCTGACTTTGGTTATGGTGTTGATGTGGAAGTTTTTCCGCATGCACAACGTGTCGGCTTTGAATATCGTGGCTTTCACGCTGACAGGCTATCCGATGATGATGATGTGGCGTAATGCCTCTAATCGCGCCATCGGTTCGATTGCGGCCAACACAAGCCTGCTGTATCACCGAAATGTACGTGTTTTAGATACCATTTTTGCGCGTATGTTGTTGGAGATTGCCGGTGCCACCATTGCGCAGGTTGTGATTATGGCTGCATTGGTCGTCATCGGCTGGATTGATGTACCGGCAGATATTTTCTATATGTTGTTGGCTTGGCTTTTGATGGCAATGTTTGCCGTTGGATTGGGGCTGGTCATCTGTTCGGTGGCGTTTCACTTTGAGCCGTTTGGCAAAGTTTGGAGTACCATCAGTTTTGTGATGATGCCTTTGTCCGGCGTGTTTTTCTTCGTACACAACCTGCCTCAGCAGTTGCAACACTATGTGCTGATGCTTCCGATGGTGCATGGTACAGAAATGTTCCGTGCCGGATATTTTGGTAACAGCGTTACGACTTACGAAAATCCTTGGTATATTTTGTTGTGTAATTTAGTTTTGCTGCTGCTTGGTTTGGCGATGGTGGCGAGATTCAGCAAAGGGGTTGAGCCGCAATGATTTCAGTTGAACACGTTTCCAAACGCTATCTGACCCGCCAAGGTTGGCGGACAGTCTTGCACGATATCAACTTCAAAATGGAGAAGGGCGAGAAAATCGGTATTCTCGGCCGCAACGGTGCAGGTAAATCGACGCTCATCCGTTTGATCAGTGGCGTTGAGCCGCCGACCACGGGTGAAATCAAGCGGACGATGAGTATTTCTTGGCCTTTGGCATTCTCCGGTGCGTTTCAAGGCAGCCTGACCGGTATGGACAATTTGCGTTTCATCTGCCGGATTTACAATGTCGATATCGATTATGTGAAGAACTTTACCGAAGAGTTTTCCGAGCTAGGGCAATATCTTTACGAGCCGGTTAAGCGTTATTCTTCAGGTATGAAGGCGCGTTTGGCATTTGCTTTGTCGTTGGCGGTAGAGTTTGATTGCTATCTGATTGACGAAGTGATTGCGGTTGGCGACTCGCGCTTTGCCGATAAATGTAAGTACGAGTTGTTTGAAAAGCGCAAAGACCGTTCCATCATTTTGGTGTCGCACAGCCACAGCGCCATGAAGCAATATTGCGATAATGCGATGGTGCTGGAAAAAGGGCATATGCACCAGTTTGAAGATATGGACAAAGCCTACGAATATTATAATTCGCTGCCTTAAAGCGATTGTTTTTTAAATCAGGCCGTCTGAAATTTCAGACGGCCTGTCCGTTGGAATTCTATTGATGAACATTACTCAAATCCTCTCCCAAGAACTCTCCGCCACTGCCGCGCAAATCAATGCTGCGATTGAGCTTTTAGATGATGGCGCAACCGTACCTTTTATCGCGCGTTACCGTAAAGAAGCTACAGGCGGGCTAGATGATACGCAGCTGCGCCAGCTTGCCGAGCGGTTGCAATATCTGCGCGAATTGGAAGAGCGCAAAACCGTTGTTTTAAAAAGCATTGAAGAGCAAGGCAAGCTTTCAGACGACCTCAGGGCGCAAATTGAAGCCGTCGACAACAAAACCGCGCTGGAAGACCTGTATCTGCCCTACAAACCCAAACGCCGCACCAAAGCGCAAATCGCACGCGAACACGGTTTGCAGCCGCTGGCGGACGTGTTGCTTGCTGAGCAGCCGCAGGATGTTGAAGCCGCCGCACAGGACTACCTGAACGAAAACGTCCCTGACGTAAAAGCCGCGTTGGACGGCGCGCGCGCGATTCTGATGGAGCAGTTTGCCGAAGACGCAGAACTCATCGGCACGCTGCGCGATAAGTTGTGGAACGAAGCCGAAATCCACGCGCAAGTCGTTGAAGGCAAAGAAACCGAAGGCGAAAAATTCAGTGATTATTTCAACCACCGCGAACCCGTCCGCACCATGCCCAGCCACCGCGCGCTGGCGGTTTTGCGCGGCCGCAACGAAGGCATTTTGAACATCGCGCTCAAATACCAGCCCGACGACACGCCGATTACGCAGCGAAGCGAATACGAGCAAATCATCGCCCGCCGTTTCAAGGTTTCAGACGGCCACAAATGGCTGCGTGATACCGTGCGCCTGACTTGGCGCGCAAAAATCTTTTTGTCGTTGGAACTTGAAGCCCTAGGCCGTCTGAAAGAAGCCGCCGACACCGACGCGATTACCGTGTTCGCCCGCAATCTCAAAGACTTGCTGCTCGCCGCGCCCGCCGGACGGCTGACCACGCTGGGTCTCGACCCCGGCTACCGCAACGGCGTGAAATGCGCCGTAGTGGACGACACGGGCAAGCTGTTGGATACCGTCATCGTCTATTTGCATCAAGAAAACAATATGTTGGCAACGTTGTCGCGCCTGATTAAACAACACGGCGTGAAACTTATCGCCATCGGCAACGGCACCGCCAGCCGCGAAACCGACAAAATCGCGGGCGAACTGGTGGGCGGAATGCCGGAAATGGGGCTGCACAAAATCGTCGTTTCCGAAGCCGGCGCGTCGATTTATTCCGCGTCCGAACTGGCGGCGCGCGAGTTCCCCGACTTGGACGTTTCCCTGCGCGGCGCGGTGTCCATCGCCCGCAGGCTGCAAGACCCGCTCGCCGAGTTGGTCAAAATCGACCCCAAATCCATCGGCGTGGGGCAGTATCAGCACGACGTGAACCAAAGCCAGCTCGCCAAATCGCTGGACGCGGTGGTCGAAGACTGCGTGAACGCCGTCGGCGTGGACGTGAACACCGCCTCCGCCCCGCTCTTGGCGCGAATTTCCGGCTTAAATCAAACCCTTGCCCAAAACATCGTCGCCTACCGCGATGAAAACGGCGCGTTCGACAGCCGCAAAAAATTGCTGAAAGTACCGCGTTTGGGCGAAAAAACCTTCGAGCAGGCGGCAGGCTTTTTGCGGATTAACGGTGGCAAAGAGCCGTTGGACGCGAGCGCCGTCCACCCCGAAGCCTATCCTGTTGTCGCCAAAATGCTGGCGCAACAAGGCATTACCGCCGCCGAACTCATCGGCAACCGCGAGCGCGTGAAGCAAATCAAAGCCTCCGACTTCACCGACGAACGCTTCGGCCTGCCGACCATTCTGGACATCCTGTCCGAGCTTGAAAAACCCGGTCGCGACCCGCGCGGCGAGTTTCAGACGGCCTCATTCGCCGAAGGCATCCACGAAATCAGCGACTTGCAAGTCGGCATGATACTTGAAGGCGTGGTCTCCAACGTCGCCAACTTCGGCGCGTTCGTGGATATCGGCGTCCATCAAGACGGTTTGGTGCACATCTCCGCCCTGTCCAATAAATTTGTTCAAGACCCGCGCGAAGTCGTGAAAGCCGGAGATGTGGTGAAAGTGAAAGTGCTGGAAGTCGATGCTGCGCGTAAACGCATTGCACTCACCATGCGTTTGGATGACGAACCGGGCGGCACAGTCAAAGGCAACAGGCCGTCTGAAACCCGACATCAAGAACGCCGCGACCGCAAACCCCAACGCAACGACCGCGCCCCAACCAATTCGGCAATGGCGGATGCGTTTGCGAAGTTGAAGCGGTAAGGTAGAAAACCAATTGAAGGCCGTCTGAAAAGTGATGTTCAGACGGCCTTTATCGTATGAGGCGAATTAGATAATTAGTGGAATGGATATACTGATGCGCCCATTGAATGTTAACGATACATTTTGTAGTAGGCACATGCAAACAAGCGTATAGTTCCAAATATCACAAACCCATCATCACAACCTTAGGAGTTCAAACCATGAAACCTGTTTTGTTTGCCGTGCTGATTTCCTGTTTCTCCGTTGCTGCGTATGCAGCCTGTACCGACAGCCAGCAGCAGTGCGTGATTTATAAAAACGGCAATGTTGCGACAGAAGGCGGCTGTACGGTCAGTAAGTGCCAAAGTGCCGATGCGCAAGTGTTGAAATGGAAGCTGAAAAACGGCAAAGGCGTAACCGTGGAAATCGGAAAAAACGGTAAGGTTTTGGTGAACAAGAAACCGGGTGCGAAAGCGAACAACAGTAATGCGTCAGGCATGGGTTTGACATGCTATGCCGCCGATGCGGACAAACGCGAACAGTTCTGCTCGACCAATTATTGATTGGATTGTTGCTTTGATTAAAGGCCGTCTGAAAAGTGTTTCAGACGGCCTTGATGTTTATCTTTCCGATATTTTTTCATTGAGAAAGTCGATAAAGCTGCGTACTTTCGCACTGAGAAATGCCCTGTCGACATAGGTGGCGTTCAGTTGGTCTGTCCAGATGGTGTAATCGGGCAGAAGTTGGATCAATGTACCATCCTTCAATTCCTGCTGAACTGCCCAAAGGGGCTGATAGCCTATGCCTGCGCCTGCTTTAATCAGCTCGCGTATCATCAGTGTGTTGTCGCTGCGGATAACCGGGGAGAGATGGAGAATGGCTTTTTCTCCGGTAATGCGGTGGGTAATCTCCCAGTTTTGTTGACTGGTATAGGAAGGCAGGATGGCTTGATGCTGCATGACGGCTTCGGGCGTATCGGGTGTGCCGTGTCGGGCCAGATAGTCGGGAGCGGCAAGCAGGACGAACTCGATTTTGGCCAGCGGTTTGACGATCAGCGAAGGGGAGGGGGTTTTGGAAACGCGTAAGGCGAGGTCGAAACCTTCGGCAATGAGGTCGATATGGCGGTTGTCGAGGACGAGGTCAAGCGTGACTTTGGGATAACGCTGGCGGTATTCTGCTAGCCATGCGCTCATATTGCCACCTGCAAACCATAGGGGCATGGTAACGCGCAACATACCTTGCGGCGTGTCGGTACCGCCTGCCGCTTTTTGGGCAGCGGTGTCCAAGGTATCCAGCGCGTAGCTGCACTGGCGGTAGTATTCTTCGCCTGCTTCGGTCAGATGAAGGTTGCGGCTGTTGCGGTGTAAGAGCTTGGCTTGAATGGTGTTTTCCAGATGGCTGACGTGTTTGCTGGCCATGGCGGTGGAGATATCGAGCTGATCGGCGGCACGGGTAAAGCTGCCGCTTTGAACAACTTGGCGGAAAACTTTTAGGCTAAATAGGGTATCCATTATTTCTTATTAGGAAACGTTGTATCAATAATTCGAGTATATATCTCTTACTGGGAATTATCTATACTGCACTTATTGAAATTGCTCCATACCTCTTCAGGTAGCCATTAAAATAAGGATTATTAAGATGTCAGCCCTCAAATCATTCCAACCTGTTGTATTGTCTGTCTTGCGTATTGTTGCGGCGTATCTGTTTTTGCTGCATGGTACGGCCAAGTTTTTCAGTTTTCCGATGTCTATGGGCGGTGCGCCCGAAGGCTTGATGCTGGTGGCCGGTGTTTTGGAAATTGTCGGTGGTATCTTATTGATATTGGGCCTGTTTACGCGTCCGGCCGCGTTTGTTTTGTCCGGTCAGATGGCAGCCGCCTACTTTATGGCCCACGCGTCTTCTGGTAATGTTTTGTTCCCATTGGCCAACCATGGCGAATCTGCCGTTTTGTTCTGCTTCGTGTTCCTGTATCTGGCAGTAGTCGGTGGCGGAGCGTGGGCTTTGGATAACGCTTTTGGTAAAGATAAAGATTAATTTAAGGAAAAGATCATGACTTATTCTGTTTTGCAACAAGCTGCTGAAACCCGTCGTTCTATCTATGCATTGAGCAACACCCTGCCTCTGTCCAATGAGGAAGTAACCAAAATCATCGAACACGCCGTTTTGCATACGCCGTCTTCTTTCAATTCGCAATCTGCCCGAGTGGTCGTATTGTTTGGCGAAGAACATGCCAAAGTGTGGCATTTTGTTGAAGAAGCTTTGCGTGCAATTGTTCCTGCCGAGCAGTTTGAAGCCACTGCGCAAAAACTGAACTTGTTTAAAGCAGGCGCGGCGACAGTTTTGTTCTTTGAAGATCAAGATGTTGTCAAAGGCTTGCAAGAGCAGTTCCCATCTTATGCGGCCAACTTCCCGATCTGGGCGGATCAGGCAAATGCCATGGTTCAATATGCTGTGTGGACAACATTGGCGGCTGCCGGTATCGGCGCCAATCTACAACACTACAATCCACTGCCTGATGCGGCCATTGCCAAAGAATGGAACTTGCCGGAAAGCTGGTTGTTGCGTGCGCAAATGGTGATTGGCGGTATCGCGGCTTCAGCCGGTGAAAAAGCCTTCCAACCAATCGAAGGCCGTCTGAAAGTATTTGGCGCATAAGTGAAATGATGTGTTAAACAAAGGGCGCGATGTTTGCGCCCTTTTTGAAATAACAAAATTAAAAAGGCCGTCTGAAAACAGTTTCAGACGGCCTTTTATCTATGCCATAAAATCAACCGCGGCGCCAAGTCGTACCGCCGGCGTTGTCTTCCAGAATGATTTTGTGTTCGTTCAGAAGGTCGCGGATACGGTCGGATTCCGCCCAGTTTTTATCCGCACGTGCCTGTTTGCGGCGGGCGATCAAATCGTCGATTTCCTCGTTGGACAGGCCGTCTGAAACCGCGCCGCCTTGCAGAAACTCGGTCGGATCACGTTGCAGCAGGCCGATGATGCCACCCAAAGCTTTCAGGCAGCCGGCGAGGTGCGCATCATTGGTTTTGTTCACTTCGCCTGCCAGCTCAAACAACACGGCAACCGCTTCGACCGTACCGAAATCGTCGTTCATGGCGGCGTAGAAGCGGCGGGTGTAGTCATTGGCGTTTTCAGATAAATCAAACTCAGCCGCTGGTGTGTTTTTCAACGTGGTGTACAGACGGGTCAGCGCGCCTTTTGCGTCGTCTAAATGCGCGTCGGAGTAGTTCAACGGGCTGCGGTAGTGGGCGCGCAGGATGAAGAAACGCACGACTTCGGGATCGTATTGTTTCAACACTTCGCGGATGGTGAAGAAGTTGCCCAGCGATTTGGACATTTTTTCGCCGTCCACGCGGATAAAGCCGTTGTGCAGCCAGTATTTGACGTGGCTGGAGATGCTTCGACCGTGGTGGGTTTGCGCGTGGTCGTGGCCGCAGGTATGTCCTGTCGCGCCGACACTTTGGGCGATTTCGTTTTCGTGGTGCGGGAACTGCAAGTCCGCACCGCCGCCGTGGATATCGAAAGTATCGCCGAACAGGTTTTCACTCATGGCAGAGCATTCAATATGCCAACCCGGACGGCCGTTACCCCAAGGGCTTTCCCATGCAGGTTCGCCTGCTTTGGCCGCTTTCCACAATACAAAATCAAGCGGATCGCGTTTGAAACCGTCCACTTCCACACGTTCGCCTGCGCGCAGGTCATCCAGCGATTTGCCCGATAATTGGCCGTAAGCGGAAAACTCTCGCACGGCGTAATAAACGTCGCCATTTGCGGCAGGATATGCCTTGCCGTTTTGAATCAAGGTTTCAATCATGGCAATCATTTGCGGGATATTTTCCGTTGCCTTTGGCTCGATGTCGGGACGCAACACACCCAAAGCATCTGCATCTTCATGCATGGCCTGAATGAAACGCGCGGTCAGCTCGCCGATGGTTTCGCCGTTTTCAGCCGCACGGGCAATGATTTTGTCGTCGATGTCGGTAATATTGCGCACATAAGTGAGCGGATAACCGCACTTGCGCAGCCAGCGGGCAATCATGTCGAACACAACCATCACACGGGCATGGCCTAAGTGGCAATAGTCGTAAACGGTCATGCCGCAAACGTACATACGCACGTTTTTAGGGTCGATGGGGGCAAAGGGTTCTTTTTGACGGGTAAGGGTGTTGTAGATGGTGGTCATGGAATTTTCAAAATTTGTATAAACTGGGGTAAATTATTTGGATTTTTTGTGCAAGCAAAATTCAAATACGTTTCGTTCTGGGCCATTATTAGTTGCATGTGCTTTTTTAACTATATAAGGCTGATGCTCATCTAATGTAAATTCACCGATGTATCGGACATGAGCATTTAGTGTGTCATTAGCAAAAACACGGATGGCTTTTCCTGTCTGTTTATGTTCCAAGAGAGCTTTATTCCCATTGATCATACGCTGATCACCACGTTGTCCTTCGCCACAATAAAACAGGGTGGTTCCCTTCTCATCCCAGCGATCATAATAGCCGTGGTCTTCGCCTTTTTCTGGGTGAGTAAAGAGGAAGATATTGGGCGTTTTTGCCGAAGCAGCAATGCCACTTTGTCTATTGCCACCGTATTGGTCATGTAATTCTGAACGTTTAATAATATCGTTTTCTTGTAAAGAAAAAGAGTTGGAAGACATGCGACTCTCCATTTTATTAAAAAGGCCGTCTGAAATTTTTTACTCCGGCTTAAATACGCCTGTATCCGTTTTAGGCTGCTGCTCGGCAATTTCGGCTTTTGCCGCAGCCTGCTCCGCTTCGGCTTTTTCAGTTTCGATGCGTTTTTTCTCGGTTAGGTATTGGTTGATTTGGTGTACCAATTCCTGTGTGCCTTGATGGGTCAGGGCGCTGATTTGGAAGAGGCGCGGGGTTTCCATGTCGAATTGGAAGCGGTCGTCTGGTTTGGGGTAATCCCAGCCGATGGCTTCGAGGAAGGAGGCGGTGCGTGCTTGGGCTTCTTCTTCGTCGAGCATGTCGAGTTTGTTCAGCACCAGCCAGCGCGGTTTGCCGTAAAGTTCTTCATCGTATTTGCGCAATTCGTTGATGATGGCTAGGGCTTCTTCAGCAGGGTTGACGGTTTCGTCGAAGGGCGCCAAATCGACGACGTGCAACAGCAGGCCGGTGCGCGATAGGTGTTTGAGAAAGCGGTGGCCGAGGCCTGCACCTTCTGCCGCGCCTTCAATCAGGCCGGGGATATCGGCCATGACAAAGCTGTGGTTTTCGTCGATGCGCACGACGCCTAAATTCGGATGCAGGGTGGTAAAGGGGTAGTTGGCGATTTTGGGGCGTGCGGCGGATACGGCGGTAATCAGGGTGGATTTACCGGCGTTGGGCATGCCTAACAAGCCGACGTCGGCGAGGACTTTAAGCTCGAGTTGCAGGGAACGGGTTTCGCCTTCTTCGCCGGGCGTGGATTGTTTGGGCGCGCGGTTGACGGAGGATTTGAAGTGGATGTTGCCCAAGCCGCCTTTGCCGCCTTTGGCGAGGCAGACGCGCTGGCCGTGGTGAGTGAGGTCGGCAACGATTTCGTCTGTATCGAGGTCGCGGATAAGGGTGCCGACGGGCATTTTGAGGACGATGTCGTCCGCACCTGCGCCATAGCGGTCGGAGCCGTGGCCTTTTTCGCCGTTTTTGGCTTGGTAGCGTTTGACGAAGCGGTATTCGACGAGGGTGTTGGTGTTTTCGTCGGCTTCTGCCCAAACGCTGCCGCCTTTGCCGCCGTCGCCGCCGTCAGGGCCGCCGCGGGGTACGAATTTTTCGCGGCGGAAACTGGTTGCGCCATTACCGCCTTTGCCTGCGGCGACTTCGATTTTTGCTTCGTCGATAAATTTCATGATGTTCTCTTATGGGTATTCGGTTGTTTCAGACGGCCTTTGTTAATAGAGGAGCTTGGTATCTGAACGGATAAAATGTTGCTTATTATAAAGGATATTTCGGTTTTAGGCCGTCTGAAATATGGTTTCAGACGGCCTTGGATTTATTGGGCGAGGGCTTGGTCGATTTCTTGGTAGAGTTGGGTGAAATTGGGTTCGCCAACGTAGGTTTTAAGGATGTTGCCGTTTTTGTCGATCAGGACGGAAGTCGGGTAAACCTGTGTACCAAAGGCTTTTGCGGCAGTTTTGTCGGCATCGTACATGACGGTGAAGGGAAGGCCGTATTCTTTGACGTACTGATGGACGCTTTCGATAGGATCGATGGGCTGGGCAATGCCGAGGACTTGGAAATTTTTGCCTTGATAGTCTTGGGCGGTTTTGATGATTTTAGGCATCTCGCTCACGCAGCCGGGGCAGGAGGGAAACCAGAAGTTAATGAGGGTAACTTTGTCTTTCAAATCGGCGTTGGTAATGGTTTTGCCTTGCAGGTCGGGCAGGGCGAAATCAGGGGCGGCTTTGTTGCTGGGGATAAGGACGAAGGTAAGAAGCGCGCCAATCGTGGCAATGACAAGGAGTGTGAGTATTTTTTTCATGATTCGAGGTTTTGAATTGCGTATGCTAAGGTTTGGGGAACGCTGATGCTGTGGCCGCTTTCGCTGCTGACGGGCATAAGGGTAACTTCGGCTTCGATGGCAGCTTTGCCGTTGGGCAGGGTTGCGGTTTGGCTGAGGATGATGTGGCGTGTGCCGATGTCTTTCAGACGGCCTGTGAAGGTTAAAACATCGCCTTCAAGCGACGGGCGGCGATAGCGGATATCGACGCGTGCAACAACGAGCATGATGCCTTCGAGTTCGGACAGAAGGTCATGCTCTTGAAAAAACGTCCAGCGTGCTTCTTCGAGAAATTCGAGATAGCGCGCATTGTTGACGTGGCCGTAGCCGTCGAGGTGGTAGTTGCGGACGGTCAGTTTCATCAGTTGAGATTGATGGGTTGGAACTCTTCGCGTGCGATTGGTTCGTGTTCGAGGTCGGTAATCACGGTGGAGAGTTGGATGTCGAACCATTCGTTGAAAATGTCGGCGTCCAAATCCGGCCATTCGCTTTCGTCTTCGCACCAGTCGGCCAATTCAGCAGCAAAAATGTCTTCAAAGCGCGCTTCGATTTCGTCCCATACTTCGTCGGCGGTTTCGCACGGGCGAACGAGGTAGGAATTGGCATCGGCTTGGATATCTTCAAGCGTTAGGCCGTCTAGGTGATTGCCGGGCAGGGATTTCAGCCAGTTCCAAAAAGGATCGAGGGGGATGAGCAGGAAGACGCTGCGGTTGACTTCGTACATGGTGTTTTCCTTGGTTTCTGTATAGTTGAATGATATAGCAAAGGTGGTGGACTGGCTATCTTTTGGGGGATAAAGGCCGTCTGAATTTCAGACGGCCTTTATTTTTGGGAACAATCAGAGGTTTTCTGATGGTGTTTGATACAGGGTTTGGGGATTGGCTGTATTGGGAATTTCTGCCGGAGCGGTTTGAGGGGCTGTTACCGGTTCGGAAGTGGCATTGCTGTCCACTAAGTCATCAATGTCGATGTTGTCGTCTTCGCTTTGAGGGAGCGTGCCGCCGGTTTGTTGGGTGCGGACTTTCATGTAAAGGTCGCGTGTGTAGCTGTATTTGTCGATGGCTGCGCCTTCGAGGCTGTCGGTCAGGTCGAGCAGTTCTTTACGGGTGTTGATGGCTTGCAGGCCGGTTGTGCCCCAGCGTCCTGCTCTGGTGTGGAAGACGGCGTTTTTAACCGGATAGAAAGTGGTGACGGCGTTGCCGACGGTATCGCGTACGGTAGACGGGCCGAGTAGGGGGACGACGAAGTAGTTGCTGTTTTTCCAGCCCCATGAGGCGAAGGTGTCGCCGAGGGTGTTTTTATTGCTGGGTACGCCGCCTGCACCGGCTATGTCGATTAAACCGCCCAGGCCGAAGGTGGTGTTGATGCCGACGCGGACGAGGTCTTCGCTAGCGCGTTTGACGTCAAGGCGCAGAACGTTGCTGCCAAAGCTGACGACATCGCGCAGGTTGTTGAAGAAGTTGCTTACACCGGTACGCACCGGTTTGGGCGTTACTTTGCGATAACCGCGTGCGACAGGAGAAAGGACGTATTTGTCTGCTTTGTCGTTGAACTTGGAAACGGTACGGTTGTAGCCTTCGTAAGGGTCGGCCGGATTGCGTTCGGCAAGTGCGGGAGCAGAGGCAAGGCTGATGAGGAGGCAGAGGGAAGCGGTGGTTTTTTTCATGATTGCAACCAGTCTTTGATTTCGTAAAGTTCGGCCAGTGCGCGGACGGAATCGGGAATGTTTTGAATGGTCGGTTTTTTGTCTGTCCGGCGCAGAGCGTTGAGCAGCAGGGAAACGCAGGCGGAATCTGCTTTGCCTACTTGGCTGAAGTCTATGCTGTCTGTTTCTTTCAGACGGCATTGTTGTTCGTAGCGCGCAAAGGCGGAGGCAGTCAGGGTTTTGACGGTAACGTCGCCGCTGATGTAGAGCGTGCCGTTGCGGATTTCTGTTTGCATGGTGTCTTTATGATGTAAGGCACCATGCCGTCTGAACATCAGGCGGCATGGTGCGGGGGTGGATTATTTACCGCCGTTTTTGGCTTTCAAATCGGCAATCAGGCCGTCGATGCCTTTGGCTTTGATGGTTTCGCCGAATTGGTTGCGGTATACGGTAACCAAGCTTGCGCCTTCTACTGCGACATTATATGCGCGGTATTTGCTGCCGCTTTGGTAGGTGGTGAAGTCCATGTTGACCGGTTTTTGGCCGGAAACGTTGATTTCGGCGCGGACGACGATTTCTTTACCGCCTTTGTTTACGACCGGGTTGTCTTTGATGTTGACCTTGGCGTTTTTGAATTTCAGCATGGTGCCGGAGTAGGTGCGGATCAGCAGGGTTTGGAACTCTTTAGTCAACGCTTGTTTTTGTGCGTCAGTTGCAGTACGCCATGGGTTGCCGACGGCCAAAGCTGTCATGCGTTGGAAGTCGAAGTAAGGGATGGCGTAGGCTTCAGCTTTTTGGCGTGCAGTGTTGGCATCGCCGCTGTTGAGGATTTTCAGCACTTGAACGGAGTTTTCACGGACTTGGTTGACTGCGTCGGCAGGAGAGGCAAATGCCATGCTGATGCTCAATACGCCGATGCTCAATGCGCTGATGAAGGAAGTTTTTTTCATGGGAGTGTCCTGAATATTGGGTTGATATGTGTTTATTGTTTGTTTTGACCGGCAGATTCACTGTCTGCGTTTTTTTCGGCAAAGCTGGTCATGAATTTGCCGATAAGGTTTTCCAAAACCATGGCGGAGCTGGTGACGGTAATGGTGTCGCCTGCCGCCAAAGAATCAGTATCGCCGCCTTGTTGCAGGCCGATGTATTGTTCGCCCAACAAGCCTGAAGTCAGGATTTGTGCGGAAACGTCGCTGCTGAACTGATATTGACTGTCCAGATTGAGGGCAACTTTTGCCTGATAGGATTTAGGGTCGAGCTGAATGGATGCAACGCGGCCCACCAGTACGCCTGCGGATTTGACCGGGGCGTTGGTTTTCAAGCCGCCGATGTCGCTGAAATCGGCATAGACGGTGTAGGTTTGTGATGATTTGCCGAACGATTGTCCGCCGGCGGCACGGAAGGCGAGAAAGCCGATAGCGGCTGCGCCCAGTAAGACAAACAGTCCTACCCAAAATTCCAAAGCATTTTTTTTCATGTGCTATTGTCCTTGTTTCATTCTTTTTAAGTGTCGTTTCAGACGGCCTTTAGTCGGTAAACATCCATGCGGTCAACATGAAGTCGACGGCGAGGATAGTCAGGGCGGAAGACACTACGGTGCGTGTACTGGCGCGCAAAATACCTTCGGAAGTCGGTACGCAGTGGAAGCCCTGATGTACGGCGATCAGCGTAACGGCTACACCGAAGGCGGCGGATTTGATTAAGCCGTTGAGTACGTCGTAATGGAAGGTAATGTTGTTTTGCATTTGCGACCAGAAAATACCGCCATCCAAACCCAGCCATTCGACGCCGACCAAATACGCGCCGTAAATGCCGGCAACATTGAAAATTGATGCCAACAAAGGCATGGAAAACACACCCGCCCAAAAGCGCGGCGCAACCACGCGTGCCACAGGGTCGACCGCCATCACGTTCATTGCTTCAAGCTGCTCAGTGGTTTTCATTAAGCCGATTTCGCTGGTCATGGCACCGCCCGCGCTGCTGGCAAACAGAATCGCCGCCAATACGGGACCTAATTCGCGCAACAGGGAAGCGGCAACCATATAGCCCAAAATATCGGCGGATTTGAATTTTGCCAGCTGCGTATAGCCTTGCAAGCCCAATACCATGCCGACAAACAGGCCGGAGACGGCAACAATCAGGACAGACAACACGCCTGCAAAGTAAACCTGGCGGATGCTCAGGCGCGGGCGGGCAAACGCCGTACCTGATTTGGCCAGGATCTGCAGGAAAAACAGCGTAATGCTGCCCAGCGATTGGATGAAGCCGAGGGTTTTTGCCCCGACGGAACGGATAAAATTCATAGGTTTCAGTTGATTGGTTAAATGGTTTTCAGACGGCCTTGTTTAAGTTTCAGGCCGTCTGAACATCAGCCCAGCAAGTCTTGTTTTAAAGTCGTTTGCGCCGGATAGCGGTAGGCGACGGGGCCGTCTGCCAAACCGCCGACAAACTGGCGTACCCAAGGCGAGTCGAGTTCGCGCATTTCTTCGGGCGATCCGGAGAACATGATTTCGCCGTGTGCCAGGAAAATGACTTGATCGACGATTTCCAGTGATTTTTCGATGTCGTGCGTTACCATTACGCTGGTGGAGCGCAGGGCTTTGTTGGCGCGGCTGATGAGGTGGGCGATGACGCCCAGTGAAATCGGGTCGAGGCCGGTGAAAGGCTCGTCGTACAACATGATTTCAGGGTCGAGCGCAATCGTACGCGCGAGGGCAACGCGGCGCGACATACCGCCGGAAAGCTCGGAAGGCATCAGGTTTTCAACACCGCGCAAACCGACTGCATTCAGTTTCAACACCACCAAATCGCGGATGACCGCTTCGGGCAAATCCGTCAGTTCGCGCATGGGGAAGGCGATGTTGTCGAAGACGGATAAGTCGGTGAACAATGCGCCGTGTTGGAACAAAACGCCCATGCGGCGGCGGTGTTCGTACAGCTCCTGCGCTGAAAATGCGGCCAAATCACGCCCTTCAATCAGCACTTTACCCGATTGCGGGTGGATTTGACCCGTAATCAGGCGCATCAGCGTGGTTTTACCGCTACCCGAACCACCCATTACGGCGGCGAAATTGCCTTGTGGAATGCTGAAGTTGATGTTGTTCAGAATAGGACGGTCGCCATATGCGAAGGCAACGTCTTTCATTTCGATGAAGGGTGTGGAACTCATGCAGGAGAGAGGTGTCGAAAAATGTATTTTAATTACGGGTATTGTAAAGGGTATTGGATATTCGGGCAATTTTCAGACGGCCTGCGCTTAGGAATAACGGGTAAAAACGTGTGAAAGAATGCAGAAGCGTTGGTGGTGCGGTCGTTTTGTCGCGTGTTGTGTCAAACATACAGACAGCTGTGTAGGTATATAAAGAGGCGGGCAAACATACCCGCCTTGTTTTTAATATTTCTGCAAACCTTCCACCTTGATTTCTTTGGCATTGGCATTGATGAAGGCTTGAGTTGCTTTCATTGTGGCTTGGATGCGCGGATCGTTCCAGCGCACGATTTGGTTGTTTTCATCGCGCTTGTCCGACCAGATAATCACTCCGTCGGTGTATTTTTTGCTGATTTCGAGCATTTTGCGCCAGCGGACGGGGTTGATGAATTGCTTGAAATAAGGGCTGTTGGTGGCCGAATAATATTGCGGCCAGATGTAGCCGATGATTTTTTTGTTGGGAAAGCGTTGGTGGATGTCGTCAACGGCGGTTTTCACGTCTTTTTCCCATTGCACCAAATCGGGGGAAGTGATGTAGAACACAGGATTGGCATAGTCGCTGATGGCGGCGGTGGGCGCACGACGTTTGCTGACTTGCCGCCATTTGGCCAAGATGGCTTCGTTGTCAACGTTGGGGCGGTAGTGGCGGATGCCGTGCAAATGTTCGGAGGGCATGCCGTAGTTGCTGATGAAGGCGCGCGGGTTTTCTTCTCTGAAGATTTGGTACATCCGCGCAAAGTCGGTTCTTAATTCGTCGGGGGTCAGCAGCTGGCCGTCTTTTTCGGCAAACCAGCTTTCGATGTCGGTGGAAATGGTGCGGTAGCCTTCGCGGCGCGATTGTTTGGCCAATTCACGAATGCGCGCTTCGTTGAGTACGCCGTGTTTGCGTTTGCCCGTCGGATCGGGTTTGACCAGCTCGCTTTCGTAAACCAAGAACACTTTGGAGAGTTTGTCGGCAGTCAGGTCAGGTTTGCCGACATAGTCCATGCGGTCGTAGATGATGAAATCTTTGGCATGGGCGGAGAGGGCGGTCAATAAGAGGACGAGGGGCAAAAGGCGGTTGGGTTTCATGTTTTTAGGTAGATTAAGGGAAAAGGGCCATTGTACGGGAAGCGGTGTTAAAGTGAGTCAAAGGCCGTCTGAAAGGATAAAAGTTCTTTCAGACGGCCTTTTATTTGAATGTAGCAGGAATATTCAGCTTTATGGCTAGTGTCACAGATTTATTGCGCTGAAGTTTTCTCCAAGAATAGGAAAGTCTCGGCTTTGTTGCGCGGTCTTGCGCCTTGCCACAAGGTTTGCCAGCCCGAAGGTACGCCGATGTTGGCGGCTTGGCGGATGAGGTGGTAGCGGCAGGTCGGGTTGTCGGTCGTGGTTTTAATATGGCTGTATTGTGTCCACGCGATTCGTGTGCGCTGGTCTTGGCTGTCGATGCTGATACATTCGAGGCCGTCTGAAAGCTGCTGTTTCAATTCGGAAGAAAGCGCGGCTTCCATTTGGTGTACTACCGGCGCATGGCTTTTGGCGGCGTTGAGCCACGGTAAAAACAGGGTCATCAGCAAAGCCCAAGCCAAGGTAACGCCGGCCGCCCAGTTGGTCACGGCTTGGCGGCCTCGGATGTTTTTACGCGTAATCGCCCAGAGCCATAACGGGGTAAACAGTAGGGCGACGGCCATCGGAATCGGGTCGATGTCGAGGATGTAATACGGGCTGAAATAGGCGGCGCGTTCGGCCAGTTTGGCAGGCCAGCCGTAGTTCATGGCGAAGAAGCCCAGCCACAGGAAGACGGCAATCAAACCGAATGCCATGATGCCGAACCAGTTGATAAATGCCGCCGCACCGCGACGCAGGCCGTCCAGTTGTGCCGCGCCGAGCAGGGCGAGCGGCGGCAGCAGCCAAACGAGGTTGTCTTGCAGGCGTTGAGGATTGATGGCGAGCAGGGCTGTCATGATAACCAGCCACGACAGGCTCAGAATGCCCCAATTTTTATCGTGGATACGCGTGCGGCTGAGCGTCCATGCTGCCAGCGGCCAGGCAGGCAGGGCAAACCACAGCAGGTTTTTCAGATAATAGGGCAGGTTGAAGGCCGTCTGAATCTGATGGAAACCGCCGAATACGCCTAAGGAATAATGGTTGAACCAAATATCAAACCATTCGGGATTGGTTTTTGATAAAACCAGCGGATACAGAATCAGCAGGGGCAGGGAAACGACGATGGCGCCAATCAGGGTCAGCAGATAGCGTTTGCTTTGCCAAGTAGAATGGAACGACAGGGCAAGTGCTAAAAACATCATGACCGCGGTCAGCAGATAGCCTGATGAGAGGGAGAGTAAAACCCAGCCGCTGCACAACAGCAAAATGGCGATAATGACGCGGCGGCGTGCCAGTGAGAAGCCGCATAGAATCAATCCAAATGCTGCAAAAGCGGCCGACATGGGATTGAGGAAGTGGGCGATGGGCAGCAAACCGATGCTGCCGATAAGGATCAAGACAACGCTGCGGCCATGGTGTCTGCCGAGAAAGTTGAAACCGGCAAAACCGCAGGCGGTCAGTCCGATGGCGGTGAATACCACACCGGCAAAACGCGCGGCATCATAGGTATCGGCCGCCCAAGGCGAAAACAGGGTTTGGAATGCGGTTGCCGCCCACAAAAAAGCAGGGGAGATGGTGAAATCGGGTTGGCCGAAGATTTGTGCAACCAGCAGGCTGCCGCCGTTTTTCATGGATTCGGAGGCGGTAAAGAGGGAGGGTTCGGCAGGGTTCCACAAGTCATGCGAGAACACGCCCGGCCACAGCCAGGAAAAGGCCATCAGCAGCAGAAGCCATGGTTTTTCATGGGTTTTTTGGGGGCGGCGCGGATCGGGCGGTGTGTAAGTCAGCATGGAAGGTCAAAAAACGGTTGGTTTGAATAGCAATGGTACAGGGTTTGACGGGTTTGCGCGATATGCCGGACCGGAGAGCTTTGTAAAATAATGCTTACGGCTCGTTTTTATCGGGTGTTTGGAATGATATGGCATTAGGTTGACGACAAAAAGCTCAGGCCGTCTGAAAGAAATATTTCAGACGGCCTGAATGCAAAAAAGACTGCACGAAGCAGTCTTTTTGACAAAGCGGCAATTAGCGTTTGAACAGGTTGCCGAATTTGTTGTTGAATTTGTCCACACGACCGGTAGTGTCGACGATTTTTTGAGTACCGGTGTAGAAAGGGTGGCACAGAGAGCAAACCTCAACGTTGAAGCTGTCTTTTTCCATTGCGGATTTGGTCACGAATTTGTTGCCGCAAGAGCAGGTAACGTTGATTTCGTGGTAGTTCGGGTGAATACCTTGTTTCATTTGATTTCCTTTCGATTAAGCGGGCACAGGGGTTTTGCCTGTACTTCAGTTAAGCGTGGAATTTTCGCTATTTTTGGCTGTTTCGTCAAGAGGATATTTTGTATGCAGGGCAGTTTCGCAACAGGCGAGAACAGTTTAGAATAGAGTTTCAAACCAAATGTTGTGTAATCGGGCTGTAATCTAACTGAAAAGAGGATGTAAAACCTCCTCTAGATGTGAAACTTTAAGAAGAATAATAGTCTGAATAATATTTACGCTTGTACGAACAGGAGACGGAATCAATGTGGAAAAGGATATTGACGTGCATTTTGCGTGTTTGGGGAGGAATGTTGCCTCCGTCTTATTGCAAACCATTCGGCAGAATTGCGCAAAAATTCCGTGCTGCTTTGGCTGCGTGCATTTCTCCAAACATCGGTAAAAACGTCAATATTGAAAAAGGCGGATACGTCTTTCCGGATACGGTAGTCGGCGATAATTCGGGTATCGGCGTAAACTGCGAAATCTGCCGCGGTTTGACCCTCGGCAAGAACGTGATGATGGGGCCGGAATGCCTGTTTTATTCGACCAACCACAAATTCAACCCTGAAACCCGCCGCTTTGAAGGCTATACGGACATCCGCCCGATTGTGATTGAAGACGATGTCTGGATTGGTAGACGTGCGATTATCATGGGCGGTGTTACCATCGGTAAGGGCGCGGTAATCGGCGCAGGTTCGGTGGTTACTAAAGATGTGCCGCCTTATTGCGTGGCTGCGGGCAATCCTGCGATTGTTCGGAAAAATCTGCTCGATGAGCAAGAGCTTGCAGCCGAATAGCGTAAACAAAATAGCAAAATAAAAGGCCGTCTGAAATTCAGACGGCCTTTTTTAATATTGATTAAGCGGCAATTTTTTCGCATTCTTTAATGCAAGCCAAGCAAGACTCGTAGCAGGCTTTGCATTCAGCGTGGTGGCCGGCGTGTTCTTTGCAGGAGGCAGAACATTGTTTGCAGGCTTCGATGCACACTTTTGCCAAAGACGGAGTCAGGCGTGAATTTTGGGCAGCGAGGTTTTGCAAGGTGCCGCACAGTGCCAACATTTGATTGACGCCGGCTGCGCAGTCTTTCATGGAGGTATCGCCTTCGCTCAACAGGGCGATGCAGTGCGCCAGGCAGATTTGGCCGGCTTCAACGCAATGTGCGGCTGCTTTGCGCGCAGCTTCGTAGGCGCGCGGTGCAGAGTGCGCGTGACCAGCATGACCGGCGTGGTGTGCATGGTCGTGAGCACGGGCAAAAGAAGCGGCGGCGGTGAGAGAGACAGCAGCGGCGCTGCCGATAAATTGACGACGGTTCATCATAGTTTCCTTTTTGCTTTGTAGAAATATCGGACGAATTATTTCATCCGTTATTAAAAGGTTATCATGTTATTCGTTTTTAAACAACAGGCCGTCTGAAGGTATCGATAACACGTTCAGACGGCCTGTTGTTAGATATGATATTTGTTTAAATTAATCACAAATCGGATGGCTGAAATACGGGAAAGTGACTTTTTGCCGAGAAAATAGTCGGTTTATTCCGCCAACAATTCTTCCGGTTTGACTTTCTCGCCATACACAGGCAAGAGGGTTTTTTCATAGGCGGCTTTCAGACGGCCGTCTTTTTTCATGGCGGCGATTTCGCCGTTGACCCAGTTCAGGAGGTCGGTGTTGCCTTTTTGAACAGCCGGGGCGATGAATTCGGCAGGGCCGAGGTTGCCGATGGCGACTTCAAAATTCGGGTTTTCTTTTGCCCATGCCCACAACAAGGCGTTGTCGTGGGCGAGTGCTACGCCGCGGCCGTCTTTCAGTGCGTCGAAGGTTTCGGTATTTTGGTCGAATTTCAGCAGTTTGACTTCAGGATGGTTTTTGGTGAAGAAGGCGTCGGCGGTAGTGCCTTTATTGACCAGAAGGGTTTGGTCTTTCAATTGCGCAACGTCGGTAATCGGTTTGTCTTTGGGGGAAACTACGCCCAAGGCCACTTTCATGTAAGGATCGGCGAAATCGACGGCTTCGGTGCGTTCGGGTGTTTTGGTGAAGTTAGCGAGGATGAGGTCGACTTTGCCGGAACGGACGTATTCGACGCGGTTTGCGGCCTCGGTCAGGACGAATTCGACTTTGTCGGGGCTGCCGAGCAGGTCTTTGGCCAGGTCTTTGGCGATTTCAACGTCAAAGCCTTGGTTTTTACCGTTGGCGTCAACATAGCCGAACGGAGGCTTGTCGCCGAATACACCGATACGGATGACGCCTTTTTCTTTGATGGAGGCAACGGTTGCCGCGCCGCTGCTTTGTGAAGATTGGGCATCGCCGGAGCCGCCTCCGCAAGCAGTCAGGCCGACGGCGATGGCGGCGGAGGCGAGGAGGGCTTTGAATTAGGCATTCAATTGCATGAGTGTTTCCTTTTCAAATGTTTGGTTGAAAGTGGAGGCCGTCTGAAAAAGGGTTCGGATGGCCTGAAAATAAAATCAGTAGTCCATGCCTGCCAAGAATTGGCGGGCGCGTTCGCTTTTGGGGGCGGAGAAGAAGGTTTCGGGGTCGGACGATTCGACGATGCGGCCTTTGTCCATGAAGACGATGCGATCGGCAACTTTGCGGGCAAACCCCATTTCATGGGTTACGATGAGCATGCTCATGCCTTCATGAGCGAGTTCTAAAACCACTTCCAAGACTTCGCGCACCATTTCGGGGTCGAGTGCGGCGGTGATTTCGTCCAGCAGGATGACTTCCGGATTCAGGCACAGGGCGCGGACAATGGCGATGCGTTGTTTCTGGCCGCCGGAGAGTTCGCGCGGATAGGCGTTTTTGCGGTCGAGCAGGCCGACGCGTTCCAACAGTTTGTCGGCTTGTGCCTCTGCTTCGGTACGGTTGCGGTTTTGTACTTTCACCGGGCCTAAGAGGATGTTTTCGATGACGGTCATGTGGGCAAACAGTTCATAGCTTTGAAAGACCATGCCGACTTTTTGCCGGGCGGTTTGCCAGGAAACGTCTTTGCCGAATTCGCCGACTCCATCCATCACGATGCTGCCGCCTTGGTGCGGCTCCAAACCGTTTACGCAGCGCAGGAGGGTGGATTTGCCGCAGCCGGACGGGCCCAGCAGTACGATGACTTCGCCTTTTTCCAAGTCCAAGTCTAAGGATTGAATGGCGGTTACGTTGCCGTATTGTTTGTGCAGGTTGCGGATGCTCAGTAAAGCCATGTCAGTGTTCCCATTTTTGTTCAAGTTTTGCCGCCAGCAGCGACAGCGGCCAGCAACAGAAGAAATACAGCATAAAAATCAGGCCGTAAACCCAAAATGAAGCATTGGGTTGCGTCAGCAGCGAGTTTTCGATGATTTGCTGACCGACTTTGACGACTTCGATGACGCCGATAAGGGAGGCAAGCGAGCTGGTTTTGATCATGCGCGTAAACAGATTGACGGCGCCGGGCAATACGCGGCGGATGCTTTGCGGCAGCTCGATGTAGCGGAATACCTGCCCGCGGCTCAAGCCGAGTGCCAGGCCTGATTCGACCTGGTGTTTTTCAATCGATTCCAATGCGCCGCGGACCAAATCGCCCATTTCGGCGATGCCCCACATGGTAAATACCCAGACGCAGACCCAAAATCCGTCGATGTGGATGCCTGTCCAGACGGATAGGCCGAAATACAGGCCGAACAGCCACACCAAAATCGGTACGATTCGGATGGTTTCGAGATAAAACCGTCCGATAAAGCGGATGAGCTGGTTGCGCGAACGTAAAACCAAGCCGAACAGCGTACCCAATACGCAGGAGGCGGCAACGGAGACCAGGGAAATCTGCGCCGTCAGCAACAAGCCTTCGCCCAAGCGTGCCGCGTTTTGTCCTTCAAACAGCCAGTCAAACACCATATTTTGCACTCCGTACGCGGTTTTCTGCCCAGCGCGCCAGAAGCGAAACGGGCAGAAGGATGATCAGGTAGCTGGCAAACAGCAGGAACAAGGCTTCGTTGGTTTTGTAGTCCATGCCGATGATGTCTTTGGTAACGAACAACAATTCTGCAATGCCGACCGCGCTGACGATAGATGTTTCTTTCATCAAAAACAATACGTTTGCGCCGATGGCGGGAACGGCGACCGCCCATGCCTGAGGCAATTCGACATAGCGGAACACTTGAAAGCGGCTCAAACCGATGGCCTTGCCCGCTTCGATCTGTCCTTTGGGGACGGCCAAAATACCGGCGCGGATGGCTTCCGCCATATAGCTTGCGCCCAAGAAAACCAGTGCGATCACGCCGCAGGTGAAACCGTCCCATTTAATGCCCATTTTCGGCAGGCCGTAATACAGGAAAAACAATTGGATCAGCAGGGGCGTATTGCGCGACAGCTCGATATAGGCGCGTGCCAATGCGTAGAAGGGGCGGATGCGGTATGCCGTAACCACGGCAACGGGCAGGCCGAACAGCAACGACAAAACGACGCCATATACCGACAATTCCAGCGTCAGCTTTGCCGCATCGACAAATTTAGGGATGGCATCGATCAGATAAGACCAGTTCATCAGAGTCAGACAATCAGCATGATAAAGGCAGTATTTTAACGGGTTTGTAAGAGAGTGTTAAATAATGGATAGGAATATCGATTGTGGATAAAACATAAAAAATGGAATAAGGCAAAGGCCGTCTGAAACGTTTCAGACGGCCTTAGAATGTCAAGGTTTCCGCGTCAGGCGGCAGCCGCTTTCCGTTCATGAATCAGTAAATTCAACAGGGCGGCCGTGCCTGCCAAGACTGCGTCGGCGTACCACATCCAGCCGTAATCGTTGAAGCGCGTGATGACGATGCCGCCGATGTACGAACCCAAAAAGCCGCCGATTTGGTGGCTCAACATGGTCAACCCGAAGAGGGTGGCCAAGTAGCGCGTACCGAAAAGTTTGCCGGTAATGGCGGCGGTGGGGGCGACGGTTGCCAGCCAAGTGAAACCGAGTCCGGCGGCGAAAAGATAGAAGTTCAAATCGGTTTTAGGGGCGGCCAGATAAATCAATATCATGGCGACACGCGAAGCATATAAACCGAAGAGGACGTATTTGCCCAAAAATCTGCCGGTACACCAGCCTGAAAAAATACAGCCAGCGATGTTTGCCAAACCAATAATGGCAATGGAGGTCGAAGCGACCGTAGCAGGGAGGCCGCAAAGTGAAATTTCGGTTGGCAGGTGGGTAACCAAAAAGGCGATGTGGAAACCGCAGGTAAAGAAACCCAAATGCAGCAAGATATAGCTGCGGTTGGCGAAAGCCTTACAGACGGCCTGCTTCAGGGTTTGGCCGCCGTCGTCGGTATGGACGGTATGAGAAGCATGTTTGCCGCCGGCCAGCCACCAAGAAATCGGCAAAATCAAGATGGCAATGACTGCCCAAACGTAAAATGTCCCCGTCCAGCCGACGTGGGGGAGGGCAATCAAACCTTGAACCAGCGGCGCGAACAAAAATTGCCCTGCGGACCCGCCTGCATTGACCAAGCCGGAAGCCAAGCCGCGCCGATGAGGCGGTGTTTTGGCGGCGACCTGTCCCATAATGATGGAAAATCCGCCCGAACCTGTACCGAATGCCAACAATAAACCGATACCCAGCATCAGCCCCCAATAAGTCGGCATTTGTGGCACCATCAGACAGGCGGCAATCAACAGAACCGTACCGCCGGCTAAAACCTTAAACGCGCCGAAACGGTCGGCCAACGCGCCGGACAAGGGTTGCGATATGCCCCACATCAATTGGAACACGGCAATAATCAGGCTGAACTGGGTCATGCTCAATTCGGTAGAGTTGACGACGGGCAGGACAAAAAGCCCTAAAGTCATCCTCATGCCGATGGTAATCAGCAGGATGGAGGCGGCAGCGGCAATCAGCAGCCACAAATTGGGTAATTTGGCAGAAGAATCGGTCATGATGTTTGTGTGTAAGGGGGCAGGAAATAAAAGCTATTCCTGCCACTATATTATTTATTTGATTTCTCGGCGAGCCGATATATAAACGCGCGATTCTAGCATTGGGCGGGAAACGGCATAAATAACCGTTGGTTCTTTGGATATGGTAAAAAGTGATATGGCTTGAGGATGAATTGAGGATGAATTGAGGATGAAGCGGTCAAATATTCTTCGTTTGGTACTGACGGAGCAAGCAAATTGCCGTTGAATTTTCGTTTGAGAAGAAAGGCCGTCTGAAAAGTTTCAGACGGCCTTTGTTTGACTGACTTACATCAGATGATTTCCAGAATGAAATACTGACGCAGTTTTTCGTACACATTATTTTGTACGTTGATACAACCATTGGTTATGATGCGGTCGGCCACATGAGGGGAGACGATGCGTTCCATGCGTCTTTCCTGTGGCTTGAGCGTCCATACCCTGTGTAACGCAAACAGAAAGTCATTTTCTTCTTTGAAGCCGATAACTTCGCCACCGTAACCCGGTTTGCTGGTCATCATCGGCGTCATATTGAATTTGCCTTTCGGCGTGGTCTTGCCAATCAATACCGGATGGCACTGACCGTCATCGGCAAAGCAAAGCTCCGCCTTAGCTGTATTGACCACAACTTTTTTGCGTTGGATATAGTCGTTGACAGCATCGGCAGAGGCCAAAGAATTCAGACCTGCTGCCAAGGCTATACCCAATAGGATCCGTTTCAAATTTGTCCTTATTGACGGATGCGTTTAGGAGCTTCTTTAATGATCTCGCGGATGATCACTTGAGGCTCTTGTTTAGGTGCTGGAGGAGGACATACGGCATCTTTAGGGAATACTGGATTCCAGAAGAAGCTGCGTGCAAATTTGTCTTTGTCGAAGATCACTTTGTATTGGCAAGTAGTGATGCCTTCAACGCCGGAAGTGTTTTCAGGGTCAACGCCTACGCCTGGGGTGTAGAAGTGGAACAGGTAGTCCCATTCACGAACGCCAACCATGCCTTCGTCGTAGTGAGGACGGCCGAGGATTTTATAGATGTCGTCTTTGGTCAGACCAGGACGCATTTGATCCAACTCGTCAAAAGTCGGGAATGTACCGCGGTCTTTGTTGAAGGTCAGGGAGTAAGGTTTAGGGAAGCGTGGCTCGTCGGTAGTGCCTTCAGGAGTGATTTTGCTCTTAGTAGCACAGGCGGCCAGCAGGCCGGTAGCCAGCAGGACGAAGCCCACTTTTGCGATTTTTTTCATTTGATAATCCTTTTATTGATTTTACCAGCCGAACTTTTCAGACGGCCTGTTAGTGCCGGCAGCGAGTTTGCCGGTTTACCCAAATAATGTTGTGCTTCTTAAAGATGTACCCGACGGTTTGACAAACAGAACATCGGCACATTCCGGCAGGGCATTGCGCCTCATCTCCGTTGTATCCGCCTGAATCGGCAGAACCGTTCAGACGGCCTGACTGACATTTATTGTCACTTTGTAACAATTTCACTGCGAGTAAGGCTTGGGGTTTAGAGATGTCCGGTTTTCGATAAATCAGGTTGTATTGCGTAATACCTTGTTATCTTTGTGCTTTAGTTCATTTTGGCATTTGCCGGAGATTAGGTACTTAATCTTTCGGGTGTTATCCCTGCAAATTGTATGCCAGTTTTCCTTTATACGCATAATCTGCGTATGCCAGAATGTTGGCTTTATACAACATTCATATTAACGAACCAGAAACGGATTGTACCTTTTCTCATGCCCGATGCTGGTCATACGGCCGTGTCCGGCTATAACTTGCGTGGTTTCGGGTAGGGTTAATAGTTTAGCGCAGATATTGTTTATGAGGTCATCATGATTGCCGCGCGGAAAATCTGTGCGACCAACGGTCTCATAAAATAAGACATCACCTGCGACTAAAAGACCGTTTTCAGCGTTGTAAAAAACGACTTGGCCGGGGGTGTGGCCGGGAATGTGGAGGACTTGGAAACTGTGGTTGCCGACCTTGAGCGTTTCCCCTTCTTCCAGCCAGCGTGTCGGCGTGAATGACGGAGAAACAGGGAAGCCGTATTGCGCCGTTGTTTGCGGAAGGGCTTGGAGCAGGAATTCGTCGTCTTTGTGCGGGCCGAGAACGGGTACGTCGCAGGTTTTCAAAAGTTCAACCACGCCGCCTGCGTGGTCAAGATGGCCGTGAGTCAGCCAAATGGCGGTCAGCTTGAGGCCTTTGTTGTGGACTTGTTGCAATAAATAGGGTACGTCGCCGCCGACATCGGTCAAAACGGCTTCTTTTGTTTCGTCATCCCAAATCAGCGTGCAGTTTTGACGGAAGGGGGTAACGGCGTTGATTTCAAATTGGAGTGCCATGGGTGTTCCTAGGAAATACTTATTTAATGTTGTTTGCGTTTAAGACGGCCTTTGGTCTATTTCTATTAGAATTTAGGCAATGAGCAACCTTCGTTAGCAACGATTTTGCATTCAGGAAGTCCTGATGCTCGACATTTTTGTAGCGCTTTAGCTTCAGCTTTACCTAATTCTGTTACTACTGAGAAAAGCTTCCATTTCTTGCCTAATTTACCTTGTGCAACGGCAATGCAGCCATTTCGCCCCCAAACTTCTATTTTACATGGCGCATTACTTCCTCCTCGTTCACAGGTTTTAATGGCTTCTCTTTCTGCTTCCTCACGAGAATTCATATCAAGTGCACCACCTGCAATGCCAGTTTTAGGATTAAATGCCCAAGCTCCGTGTTTTGAAGGAACATTGATGTTGATAATTTCCGTAGGTTGTCTTTGTTGGCGGTAACCAGACGAGCCACAATTGGGGTTGTAGCCGTATTGGCATAAGCTAGGGTCATTTTGCAACGCGCCTCTGGTTGCATCATAAGTAGGGTTGGCAACGCAGACATTAAGGCTTGTCAGTCCCAATACCACAAAAAGCAATTTTTTCATTTCAAGTCCAATCTGTTAGTTATCTAAATCTTTGTCAGTTGACGCACGCCGTCATTTATAAGGTTTCCAATACATCGGGCAATTCAGCCAAGCTGTTGAGCATAGCAACATGGGGCAGGGAGGAAAGTTGTTTGGCAGTGTGCGCGCCGGTGGTGACTGCGATGGCGCGGATTTTGGCGTTGGCGGCCATTTCTAGGTCGTGGGTGGTGTCGCCGACGACGACGGCCTCTTCCGGTTCAACACCCAGTTGGTCGCAGAGAGCGAGTACCATGTCGGGCGCGGGTTTGGACGGATATTCGCTAGCGCAGGCGGTTTCCAGCCAAAAGGTTTGGGTATCGGTTTGTGCAATGGCTTTATCCAAGCCGCTCCGCCCTTTGCCGGTCGCTACTGCAAGCCAATAGTCTTGTTGCTTCAAGCGTTGCAGGCAGGGCAGGGCTTCGGGGAACAGGGTCATGTTGCGGTTGTTGGGATTGAGATAGTGCGCGGCATAGGTCTCAATCAGGGTTTCCTGAACGTGTTCGCTGACGTTGTGGGTAAGGCGGCGAATGATGCCGGAGAGGCTGTATCCGATGAGCGGGCGGATTTGGTCAGCTTCGGGAACGGGCAGACCGCAATCGGCAAAGCTTTGCTGAAAGGTGTGGATGATGGGGTTGGTGGTGTCGGCAAGCGTGCCGTCCCAGTCGAAAATGATGAGTTTGGGTTTCATGGGTTTCCTTTCAGACGGCCTTTTCCTGATTTTCCAACATTAAAACAAATTGCGCCAATTCTTGCGGCAGGGGGGCTTTCAGGATCAGTTTTTCGCCGGTCAGCGGATGGGAGAGGTACAACTCGGAAGCGTGCAGGAACATTCTTTTCAAACCGAGTTTCTGCAGGCGTTTGTTGGCCTGATAGTCGCCGTAGCGTTCGTCGCCGGCAATGGGGCAGTCTTGCGATTGCAGGTGGACGCGGATTTGGTGGGTGCGGCCGGTTTTCAGGGTAGCTTCGACAAAGGTCAGGTCGGATAGGCCGACTTGGTGCAAAAGGCCGTCTGAAAAACGGTTTAACACGCGGAAGATGGTGTGGGCGGATTGGCCGTCTTCGCTGACGCGCACCATTTTTTCGCCTTGTGCGCCGGTGTGTTTGAACAGGGGGAGCTTGACGTGGAAGCGGTCGTTCGGCAGCTTGCCGACACCCAGCGCGAGATAGATTTTTTTCGGATGGTCGTTGCGGATGGCTTCGTGCAGCTTCACCAAGGCGCTGCGTTTTTTGGCAATCATCAAGAGGCCGCTGGTGTCTTTGTCGAGGCGGTGGACGAGTTCGAGATAACGCGCTTCGGGACGGGCGCGGCGGATTTGTTCGATGACGCCGAAACTCACGCCGCTGCCGCCGTGGACGGCAACGCCGGACGGTTTGTTGATGACCAAAAGCGCATCGTCTTCATAAACGATGTCAAACTCGCGTGCTGGCGCGGCCTGGTTTTCAGACGGCCTTTGTTTTTCGGCGATGCGTATCGGCGGAATGCGGACGGTATCGCCTGCCTGAATGCGGTTGTCGGGTTTGCAGCGTTTTTTGTTCAGCCGCACTTCGCCGGCGCGGATAATGCGGTGGATATGGCTTTTCGGGACGCCTTTGAGGATTTTTATCAGATAGTTATCAAGGCGTTGGCCTTCCTCGTGTTCGGCAACGGCAATCAGGCTGACTGAATCTTTGCGTATTGCGTGCATTTTCTCTATAATCCCAAACGTCCGTTTCTGGACCCGAACCTGCCGTTGCAGGCCGTCTGAAACGGATTTATTGTTAAAACGAGATTTTATATTAAAAACGCACTCCGCAAAGCATTTCCTTGTGTTTGTTCAAAGCCGGCAAACGCAATCCCGTAATTAAGTTTGAATTGAACCTGCCGTCCGGCCGGGCGTAAGACGCAGTCCGCGCAGCACCGTCCGAAATTACCGGCGCTACGATAATAAGAAGATGTAGGCTGCCTTAATTTTGTCCGAAGCATCAGCATTCGGACGGCAGCGGAACCATCAACCTTTCCGCCGCATTGTTCTTTATTTCCTTCTTTATCCGAATCCGTCCGCACATGGCTTGAGCTCAAGCATGCAACCTTGCGGATTTCAAATCAAATACTGGTTACACGGGGATTTTCCCATCTTGCCTTTGAAGAGTGCCAACCGGACAGACAGGCCGTCTGAAAAAGATATTCACAAATCAAACGGCCGCTGTTCACGAGGTGACTATGAAAAGAATGTTATTCAACGCAACGCAGGCCGAAGAGCTGCGCGTTGCCATTGTCGATGGCCAAAACCTTTTGGACTTGGACATCGAAACGCTGGGCAAAGAACAGCGTAAAGGCAATATCTACAAAGGTATCATTACCCGCATCGAGCCGTCGCTGGAAGCGTGTTTCGTCGATTACGGAACCGACCGCCACGGCTTTTTGCCGTTTAAGGAAGTATCGCGTTCATATTTCCGCGACTACGAAGGCGGCAGGGCGCGTATTCAGGACGTGCTCAAAGAGGGCATGGAAGTTATCGTCCAAGTCGAAAAAGATGAGCGCGGCAACAAAGGCGCGGCACTGACCACCTTCATCAGCCTGGCCGGCCGCTATTTGGTATTGATGCCGAATAACCCGCGCGGCGGCGGCGTATCCCGCCGTATTGAAGGCGAAGAGCGCCAAGAGTTGAAAGCCGCCATGGCCGAACTCGACATTCCGAACGGTATGAGCATCATCGCCCGCACCGCCGGCATCGGCCGCAGCGCGGAAGAGTTGGAATGGGACTTGAACTACCTCAAACAGCTCTGGCAAGCCATTGAAGAAGCAGGCAAAGCACACCATGACCCTTACCTGCTCTTTATGGAAAGCTCGCTGCTGATTCGTGCGATTCGCGACTATTTCCGTCCCGATATCGGCGAGATTTTGGTGGACAATCAAGAAGTTTACGACCAAGTTGCCGAATTCATGAGCTACGTCATGCCGAGCAATGTAGGCCGTCTGAAACTCTATCAAGACCACACGCCGCTGTTCTCCCGTTTCCAAATCGAACACCAAATCGAAAGTGCGTTCTCACGCAGCGTCAGCCTGCCTTCCGGCGGCGCGATTGTGATCGACCATACCGAAGCCCTGGTTTCCATCGACGTCAACTCTGCGCGTGCCACACGCGGCTCGGATATTGAAGACACCGCGTTCAAAACCAATATGGAAGCCGCCGAAGAGGTCGCCCGTCAAATGCGCCTGCGCGACTTGGGCGGTTTGGTCGTCATCGACTTCATCGACATGGAAAATCCGAAACACCAACGCGATGTTGAAAACGTCCTGCGCGACGCGCTCAAAAAAGACCGCGCACGCGTGCAAATGGGCAAACTTTCGCGTTTCGGCCTTTTGGAGTTGAGCCGCCAACGTTTGAAACCGGCTCTGGGAGAAAGCAGCCATGTTGCGTGTCCGCGCTGTGCCGGTACAGGCGTCATCCGCGGCATCGAATCCACCGCCCTGCACGTTTTGCGCATCATTCAAGAAGAAGCAATGAAAGACAACACCGGCGAAGTACACGCACAAGTGCCTGTCGATGTTGCCACCTTCCTGTTGAACGAAAAACGCGCCGAGCTGTTTGCGATGGAAGAGCGCTTGGATGTGAACGTCGTCCTGATTCCAAACATCCACTTGGAAAATCCGCACTACGAAATCAACCGCATCCGCATTGATGACGTAGAAGAAGACGGCGAACCGAGCTACAAACGCGTTGCCGAGCCGGAAGAAGACGAATCCGCCAAACCTTTCGGCAGCGAAAAAGCCAAAGCTTCCCGTCCTGAGCCAGCTGTCAAAGGCGTACGCCATACCCAGCCTGCACCGACTGTCGCCCCTGAGAAAAAAGCCTCTTGGTGGGACAGCTTCAAAGCTTGGTTGAAACGCATTTTCGGCGGCGAGCCTGCACCTGTCGCAGTTGCTCAAGAGCCTGCCGAAAAACGCACTACAAACAACCGCAGCCAAAACAGTAACCGCCGTTCAAACAGCCGCCGTCAAAATCCACGCCGCAACAACAAAAACGACGGCAGCAAAGTCGAAGTGCGCGAAGTGAATGCCGAAGCTGTCGACAGTAAGTTTGAAGAAAACAAATCAAACGAAAGCCGCAACGACGAGCGTAAAGACACCCGCCGCAACCGCAACCGTAACAACCGCCGCGATGATCGCAACAACGAGCGCAATCGTGTTGAGGAAGTGGTTGAAGACGTAAACGTTCAGGAAGTGGCTGCACTGGCTGAGATGCCGTCTGAAAACCAAGCGGAACAAAACGGCAATAAACGCCGCCGCAACAACAGTCGCAACGAGCGCAACCGTCATCAACCTGCGGAAAACCGTGTTGAGGACGTGAACGTTCAAGCCGATGGCGAACAGGCGCAAGTCGAAGCGGACGACAACGCCCGCAGCGAAGAGGGTGTGAAAAACAACGGCCGTCAAGGACGCGACTGCAACAACCGTCAGCGCAACAACCGTCAGCGCAACAACCGCAACGACCGCCGTTCTAACAGCAAAAAACGCAATATTCCGTCTTCAGCAAAAATCGAGCAATACCTGAACATTACCGATACCGCCGACAAAGTTCTCTTTGCTGTGGCGCATGTTTTGGGTTTGAACGAAACGGTTGAAGCTGCAAATGCGACATTGTCTTCTGAAAGCGATCAAGCCGAGCCGCTGGTGATTGTAGTATCCGAGCCTGAAGTGACCAGCGCAGAGCCATTCGTATTTGCGATTGAAAGCGAAGACGAGCCTGCCGTAGCGCAAACTGAAGGCGCTGATGCCGAACAAGCCCTGCTTGCTTCTGCAGTCAGCAATGTCAAAGAAGCCATTGCTGCGGTATTGTCTCCAAATGCAACGGCTACTGTTGCATCGGTTGAAGCACCAGCCGAAACTGTTGTCACACAAACTGAAGCCGTAGCTGAAGCAGCGCCTGTCGCAATCGTTGTGCCTGAGAGCTTGGGCGATTTGATCTTCGTTGAAACCGATCCGCAAGCCGTTGCCGCTTTTGCCGCGCAGCCACAACCTGAACCGGTTGCTAAAACACGCCGTTCGGATGTGCCTAAAGTAGAAGTGGAAGACACAGCAGTCGAAATGATTTTGGTGGAAACACGCAAAGACTAAGATTGGTTTTCCAGTTAAAAGCCCGATGTTGAACGCATCGGGCTTTTTTACAGGAGAAGTGCTACGACTATAGGGAATAGTTAAGAAAAGGAAATTTCTTTTGAGGAGAGTGAGAAGTATGAAGCATCAAGAAGTTGGAGTTATCGATATTTAAAGGTCAGAATCATTGCTACCTTGAAAGACTTAGCCTTTACATAGGGTTGGTCCTGTATAAAAAATAAGATCATGGAAGTATGAATATGAAGTTAAGATATTTTGAATTAGATAGACCTTATGTGGAAAATCGCCAAAGGATCGAGGAGTTGATGGACTCAGCTTCATTAAGATACGAGGAGGCCAGGATAGAGGACTACAATCAAAATTGGAAATGCCGTAGAAAAGCGTTTGTATATGAATCGAAGTGTATGACATCTATGTTGGAGCGACTCTTCAAGCCTGTTCCAACTAAGGATTGTTGGAAAATCATCATAGAATGCATGGATAAGGTCTGCAATCCTTGTATCATAAACTTACTTGGTGTCTATACTGTTCAGGTTCCATTTGATTTTTGTACCTATGAAGCTTTAGATCCTGTTGATAAGAAAAAGATGCTCTTGGCTGCCTTAGTCGAAGGGGCAAACCGTGTATTTCATAAGCTTTCTATTCCATTCTGCTTACTTGGGGATGTAGTGAATGAAATAGAGAGAAACCATTATGAAAATAGTTGGGTATGGAAAAAGAAGAAGATTCAATCCACCACTTTTTCCATTCAAGTGGAACATCAGATCGATAAAGTTGACTTGTTTTGGAATATTGAAAATAAAGACAAGAGTATTCGTCATTTGATTAAAACCTGTCCTGCTCATGAAATGGATTATGGCGTTTACCTTGGTAAATTAGAGGTAAATGATAATTTCCTTTATCTATTGGGTAAAAATAATGAGGTCGTAAGCAAGGTTTCTATAAATAAATGAAGGATAGCTGCTTGTAGTTTTTCTTAAACAGCCAACTATGTCAGAGCGATGGAGTTAGAAAAGGCCGTCTGAAATGGTTTCAGACGGCCTTGGTTTGTGTGTGTATGTTTAGGTATTGTGATTATTTTTTGTTCAGAGAGTCACGGATTTCGCGCAACAACAGAACTTCTTCGCTAGGCTCTGCCGGTGCTTCTTCAGCAGGAGCGTCGGTTTTTTTCAAGGAGTTGATGGCTTTAACCACGCAGAAGATGGCAGCGGCAACGATCAGGAAGCTGATCACAGTGTTGATGAACAGACCGATGTTCAGGGTAACGGCACCGGCTGCTTGAGCGGCTGCCAGGTTGGCGTAACCTTCAGCAGGAGCGGCTTGTGCGCTGTTTTTCAGGGTGATGAACAGGTTGGAGAAATCAACGCCGCCGATTAGTAGACCGATAGGAGGCATGATTACATCGTCAACCAATGATTTGACGATGCCGCTGAATGCTGTACCGACAACCATACCGACTGCGAGGTCGACAACGTTGCCACGCATAATAAATTCTTTAAATTCTGAAGCGATTGACATAATTAATCTCCTGTATGTGTTTGAGTCAAAATCAGATGTGATTCAATTAATCGGCAGGCATCTTAACGCTTTATTAGTTAAGAAAAATTCAATAATGTTAAATTTTGTATTTTATGCCAAAAATGCCCTGCTTCTATGCCTTCTGTATGAAAAACAGGCCGTCTGAATTTTTTCTGTTACTTTTTTACACCACTTTTTATCAGTAGCTAAGTATCAGATAACATGAATGTTATCTTTAGAATCAATGCTCTATCGGAATTTCAAATTGAGGTAGAATGATAATATAATAATGCTGAAAACATAATCATTGAAAGCCTGTAAAGATAATGTTTCGAATTCGTATTTGACTTTCAGACGGCCTTTTTTGTCATGCAGTTATTCAAACCATAATGTAACGGCCATAAAAAACGCACTTTCATCATGAAAGTGCGTTTGGAGTGAAAACTGTTTAGTTCTCTTCGTCGTTCAGCGCGTTGATGCTGTAACCGCCGTCAACGTACGTAATCTCGCCGGTGATGCCGGAAGCGAGGTCGGACAGCAGGAAGGCGGCTGTGTTACCGACTTCTTCAGTGGTAACGTTGCGACCCAATGGGTTGTGGGAAGCGACGTGGCCCAAGAGTTTGCTTAAATCGGCGATGCCGGAAGCGGCCAGGGTTTTGATCGGGCCTGCGGAGATGCCGTTGCAGCGGATGCCTTCTTTGCCCAGGCAGGCGGCAGTGAAGCGGATGCCGGCTTCGAGGCTGGCTTTGGCCATGCCCATAACGTTGTAGTTAGGAATGGCACGAACGGCGCCCAAGTAGCTCAGTGCAACGATTGCGGCGTTGCGGCCCTGCATCATCGGACGGGCGGCTTTTGCCAGCGCAGGCAGGCTGTATGCGGAGATTTCGTGAGCGGTGTTGAATGCTTCGCGGCTGATGCTGTCGAGGAAGTCGCCGCTCAAAGCTTCTTTAGGGGCGAAGCCGATGGAGTGAACCAAGCCGTCCAAGCCGTCCCAGTGTTTGCCCAAGTCAACGAAAACTTGGTTGATTTCGTCGTCGCTGGCAACGTCGCAGCGGAACACGAGTTCGGAGCCGAGTTCGGCCGCCATTTTACGGACGCGCTCTTCCAGTTTGTCGACAACATAAGTAAATGCCAATTCCGCGCCTTGTTCGCGGCAGGCTTTGGCGATGCCGTAAGCGATGGAACGCTCGGAGATCATGCCGGTAATCAGAATTTTTTTGCCTTGCAAAAAGCCCATTTTCTTATCCTTTAGCAGTGGTATTGCGGTTGCATTAAACGGCGCATTATAGCAAAAATCGCTGTTTCGGTATAGTAAACAACGGATAACCCTTTGTCTTGCCTCAAATAGGGATAAGGTTTTCTGTCAAGGCCGTCTGAAACCTGACGGAACGTCGGCAAAACGTTATACTTGATGGTGTTAATGACCGATGTTTCAGGAGTGAACCATGCCCGAGCAAAACCGCATTCTCTGCCGAGAACTCAGCCTGTTGGCGTTTAACCGCCGTGTACTGGCTCAGGCGCAGGATACGAAAGTTCCTTTGTTGGAACGTTTGCGTTTTCTGTGCATCGTGTCTTCCAATTTGGACGAATTTTTTGAAGTGCGCATGGCGTGGTTGAAACGCGAAAATAAATTGCGCCCGCATCAGCCGCTCGACAACGGCAAAACTGCGGCCGAAACCATCGAAGCGGTGGCAAAAGAGGCACAGGCCTTGATTCGCGAGCAGTACGATCTGTTTAACAAAGTATTGCAGCCTGCACTCAGCCGCGCCGGTATTCATTTCTATCGCCGCCACAAATGGACGGCCGCGCAGAAAAAATGGATTGAAAATTATTTTGACAACGAGCTGTTGCCCATTCTCACGCCCATCGGCCTTGATCCTTCGCATCCGTTCCCGCGCCCGTTAAACAAATCGCTCAACTTTGCCGTCGAACTCGAAGGTACGGATGCGTTCGGCCGTCCGTCCGGAATGGCGATTGTGCAGGCGCCGCGCATTTTGCCGCGCGTCGTTCCCATGCCGTCTGAAATTTGCGGCGGTGATGCAGGCTTTGTGTTCTTGTCTTCGATTTTGCACGCCCATGTCGGCAAACTTTTTCCCGGTATGAAGGTTAAAGACTGCCATCAGTTCCGCCTCACGCGCGACAGCGATTTGACGGTTGATGAAGAAGATTTGAAAAACCTGCGTGCCGCGATTCAAAACGAATTGCACGACCGCGAATACGGCGACGGCGTGCGCTTGGAAGTGGCAGACACTTGTCCGGCGCATATTCACGACTTCCTGCTTGCCCAGTTCAAGCTGACTTCTGCCGAGCTGTATCAGGTCAAAGGGCCGGTCAATTTAGTGCGCCTCAATGCCGTCCCCGATTTGGTGGACAGGCCGGATTTGAAGTTCCCGCCGCGCAATGCAGGCCGTCTGAAAGCCTTGCGCAAAAACGGCTCCGTGTTCAAACTGGTCAAACAGTCGCCTATCTTGCTGCACCACCCGTATCAGTCTTTCGATCCGGTTGTCCAAATGATACGCGAAGCCGCCGCCGACCCCGCCGTCCTTGCCGTCAAAATGACCATCTACCGCACCGGCAGCAATTCCGAACTCGTCCGCGCCCTGATGAAAGCCGCCCTTGCCGGCAAACAAGTAACCGTCGTGGTCGAACTGATGGCGCGTTTTGACGAAGCCAACAACGTCAACTGGGCGAAGCAGCTTGAAGAGGCGGGCGCGCACGTCGTGTACGGCGTATTCGGCTACAAAGTCCATGCCAAAATGGCTTTGGTTATCCGTCGTGAAGACGGCGTGCTCAAGCGTTATGCCCACCTCGGTACCGGCAACTACCACCAAGGCACATCGCGCATCTACACCGACTTCGGCATCATCACCGCCGACGAACAAATCACTGCCGATGTGAACACTTTGTTTATGGAAATCACAGGCTTGGGCAAGCCGGGCCGTCTGAACAAGCTCTATCAAAGCCCGTTTACCCTGCACAAAATGGTCATCGACCGCATCAAGCAGGAAACCGAACACGCCAAAGCAGGCAAACCGGCGCGGATTACCGCCAAGATGAATTCCCTCATCGAGCCGAGCGTAATTGATGTGCTGTATCAGGCCAGCGCGGCAGGCGTGCAAATCGACCTGATTGTGCGCGGTATGTGTACTTTGCGCCCGGGTGTAAAAGGCTTGTCCGAAAACATCCGCGTCCGCTCCATCATCGGCCGCCAACTCGAACACTCGCGCGTGTATTGCTTCCATAACAACGGCGCAGACGATACCTTTATCTCCAGCGCCGACTGGATGGGTCGCAACTTTTTCCGCCGCATTGAAGTCGCCACGCCGATTACCACGCCCGAACTCAAAGAACGCGTGATCCGCGAAGGTTTGGAAATGGCTTTGGAAGACAATACCCAAGCTTGGCTGATGCAGCCTGACGGCAGCTACGTCCGCACCCAGCTGAAAGATGGCGAGCCTGCGTTTGGTTTGCAGGAAGGTTTGTGGAAAATATACGGACGTTGAGTTGAATAATGTCTCAGGCCGTCTGAAATGCAGGTTTCAGACGGCCTTTTTTGATTTTGCCGTTATAATTCCGTTTCCCAATCTTTCAGACGGCCTTTTCCTATGAAATCTTACCCCGATTCCTATCTTCATTTTGAAAACCTCGAATCTCCCGAAACGCAAGATTTTGCCGCTGCGGCGCATGCCGAAACGCGTGCGCGTTTTTTAGAAAACGACAAGGCGCGCGAATTGTCCGACGGTATTTTGGCGCAGTTGCAGGACACGCGGCAGATTCCGTTTTGTCAGGAACACCGCGCGCGGATGTACCATTTCCATCAGGACGCGGAATATCCGAAGGGCGTGTACCGCGTGTGTACTGCGGCGACGTACCGTTCCGGCTATCCCGAATGGAAAATCCTGTTTTCGGTGGCGGATTTCGATGAGTTGCTCGGCGACGATGTGTATTTGGGCGGCGTGTCGCACTTGGTGGAAAAGCCCAACCGCGCATTGTTAACACTGAGCAAATCGGGCGGCGATACGGCGTACACGCTGGAAGTGGATTTGGAAGCAGGGGAATTGGTAGAAGGCGGTTTTCACTTTCCGGCAGGCAAAAACCATGTGTCGTGGCGCGATGAAAACAGCGTGTGGGTGTGTCCGGCTTGGGACGAGCGGCAGTTGACCGAATCGGGCTATCCGCGCGAAGTGTGGCTGGTGGAGCGCGGCAAAAGTTTCGAGGAAAGCCTGCCGGTGTATCAAATCGATAAAGGCGCGATGATGGTGAACGCATGGCGTTACCTCGATCCGCAGGGTTCGCCGATTGATTTGATTGAAGCGTCGGACGGTTTTTACACCAAAACTTATTTGCAGGTGTCGTCTGAAGGCGAGGCGAAACCGTTGAACCTGCCCAATGATTGCGATGTGGTCGGCTATCTGGCGGGGCATCTTTTGCTGACGTTGCGCAAAGACTGGAACCGCGCGAACCAAAGCTATCCGAGCGGCGCATTGGTGGCGGTGAAGCTGAATCGGGGCGAACTCGGGGCGGCTCAGCTTTTGTTTGCGCCTGATGAAACGCAGGCATTGGAAAGCGTGGAAACGACCAAGCGTTTTGTGGTGGCGAGCCTGCTGGAAAACGTACAAGGCCGTCTGAAAGCGTGGCGCTTTACCGATGGTAAATGGCAGGAAGTCGAGTTGCCGCGCCTGCCTTCGGGTGCGTTGGAAATGACCGACCAGCCGTGGGGCGGAGACGTAGTTTACCTTGCCGCCAGCGATTTCACCACGCCGCTGACGCTGTTTGCGCTGGATTTGAACGTGATGGAACTGACCGTCATGCGCCGCCAGCCGCAGCAGTTTGATTCAGACGGCATCAACGTGCAACAGTTCTGGACGACTTCGGCCGACGGCGAGCGCATTCCTTATTTCCACGTCGGCAAAAACGCTGCGCCCGACACGCCGACCTTAGTCTATGCCTACGGCGGTTTCGGCATTCCCGAATTGCCGCATTATCTGGGCAGCGTCGGCAAATATTGGCTAGAAGAGGGCAATGCCTTCGTGTTGGCGAACATACGCGGCGGCGGCGAATTCGGCCCGCGCTGGCATCAGGCGGCGCAAGGCGTAAGCAAACATAAAAGTGTCGACGATTTGCTGGCAGTCGTGCGCGATTTGTCCGAACGCGGCATGAGTTCGCCCAAACACATCGGTTTGCAGGGCGGCAGCAACGGCGGCCTGATTACCGCCGCCGCCTTCGTGCGCGAACCGCAAAGCATCGGTGCGCTGGTGTGCGAAGTGCCGCTGACCGATATGATCCGCTATCCGCTGCTGTCCGCCGGTTCAAGCTGGACGGACGAATACGGCAATCCGCAGAAATACGAAGTCTGCAAACGCTGGCTGGGCGAATTGTCGCCGTATCACAATCTTTCAGACGGCATCGATTATCCGCCAGCGCTCATCACCACCAGCCTCAGCGACGACCGCGTCCATCCCGCCCACGCGCTCAAGTTCTACGCCAAACTGCGCGAAACCTCGCCGCAATCTTGGCTCTACTCGCCTGACGGCGGCGGCCATACCGGCAACGGCACGCAACGCGAATCCGCCGACGAACTCGCCTGCGTGTTGCTGTTTTTGAAAGAGTTTTTGTGGTAGAAGCAAGCAGCAGACTGACCGTTTTGTAAAGTTGGGAAACAAAATACTCTTGTTTCGGTAAGTGAAAAGAAGGCCGTCTGAAAAACGAATATTAAAGTTTTTCAGACGGCCTTCTTTTCTTTTAACTTTCAACATATCCCGATAAAATGGACACTTTGTAAGTGATCATTGATGGAAGACGCAATTATGGCAACCGAACCGAAAAATTATACACGATTTAGAAAATAATTTCAAACAAAACAATATATTAAAACTTAAACAAATCTTTCCCGAAGTCTTTTGCGAAGACCAAATCGACTTTGAGAAACTCAAACTTGTCCTTGGCGCAGAAAACCTTGCCGGTGTGGGCGAACGTTATCAACTCGATGCTGTAGAAACTAGTAGCGTTGTTTACAGTATTTCTAGGAGAATACTGAAACATGAACATGCACAAAAACACCCGTCTCACCCCGTCTCTGGATTTGGATATCCTCAACGGCATCATGCGCCAAGCCGTGTTGCAGCAGCTGCAAACCTACTTGGGCGCGGACACCATCATCGAAACACACATCACCCGCGATATGCTCGAACGCGCAGAAAAAATCCGCCTCTCCAACGCCTTGAGAGGCGTGTTTGAGGCGGATTTGGTGTACTAGGAACAATCAATGATTTCTCGGAAATGGATAAAGCCTGAAGGCGATTATTCGTTAGACGGTTTATCTGTCTGAGACGGTTTATCTGTCTGAGACTTGTGCGTTTGCAATATGCTCACTACCTTACCCTCATAACGCTGGCGTAACCACGCCTGTATCCGCTCGTAATCTTTGGCAGGTAGTGGCTGCTCCAATTCGAGAGAGACAACGACGATATCGTCATATGTATCTGTCTTCGGTTCTGCGTTTTTTTGGCTTTCAGACTGTTCGGAAACAGGCGTTGTTTGCGCTTTATCCCAAGCCAAGCCGCGTCCGACAACGATTTTTTCCGCTTCCGGATATTGGGCTTTTAATTCCTTAAGTACCGCTGCATCGTCGATATCGGAGGCTTTGCCTGCCAGTACGGTATCGATATAGGCCTGTTGCTCTTTCAGCTCATTTTGCTGCTGAACCGGGTTGTTTTGGCTTGCCAGCAATTCTTCGATTTTGGCATTGTCCCCTCCCGCATAGACCACGTTGACCTTCGGCTCTTTCACACCTGACGCTTCAAGGCTTTTCACGAGCAAGGCGGAAATTTTCTCGGCATTGCCCGTTCCATTGACAACCAGACTGACTTTATTTTCTCTATGGTTCAACATCTTACGCAGCACGAAAAAACCTTCCTGTTGCTTCGCAGTGGCAATGGCAGCATTGGCTCTGGTGTTGAAGATCTCCTGACGCACCAGTCCTGATGCCATATAGCCGCTCGGAATCATCACAGCCAACACGACGGCAGTAATAATGATGCTTTGCAACCGGCGTTTGGATTCCGTTACCAACCCCCTGCGCGGCAGCTTGAGCAGCTTGGAAAACAACAAGGTCGAAAAAGCGATGAACACGCAGTTGATGGCAAAAAGATATGAAGCACCGAGAAAGTAGTGCCAGTTGCCATGTGCCAGTCCGTAGCCCGCAGTACACAGGGGCGGCATCAATGCGGTAGCAATCGCCACACCCGGTATGGCATTGCCTCCTTCTTTTCGAGTCAGCGCCACAATACCCGCACTACCGCCGAAGAAGGCAATCAACACATCCCAAAGGGTCGGCTGAGTACGCGCCAAAAGCTCGCTTTGCGCCTCTTTAAGCGGGGTTAACAGGAAATACAACGTAGCGGTAATCAAGCTGATGACGACGAATATAATAATATTGCGCACGGCTTGACGGATCAGCGCAGTATCCCCTACCGCCAAACCGTAACCCATACCTACAATCGGCCCCATCAACGGCGAAATCAACATCGCGCCGATCACTACCGCCGTGCTGTTTACATTTAGACCGATACTCGCCACGGCAATGGCAAACATCAATACCCACATATTGGTTCCGGACACCCGAGTATTGGCGCGGATGACGGCATCAATTTTATCGGGATGGGCCTGGTCATGCGCAAGATTGAACACATCTTGCAACTTGGTCATGGCACCATTGTCTTCTTTTGGCTGATTTTCTTGTTCTTCTTGGTTTTTAATGTTTTCTTGGTCTTGCATTTTCATCCTTAAATCAATCTTAACGATTGTCTCTGAATATTTAATTAACTGGAATTTCGGATACTGATAATTATGCTTTAATACTGATTTCAAATATGATTAAGCAGATACCTTGCAGAAGGTTAGCATACACATGAAAACGCTGACAACGCTGATCCTGCGTAGGCCTTCACGAAACCAGCATATGCAAAAACCTTCTCTCAAATCCAATTTCTACTTTTTCAGCAGCAACCGCCATCAAAATTTTTTAAGGGGCTGTACTAGTAGATTAGCCCTAAATTTCACACCATTTTTGCAGGATTTTTAGCTGCCGGGACGGTGTGCCGAAGTTAAATCGAAATTCGCATTCTTTCAAGAACAACGGGAAAGATTTGCGATCGATTCCGTTGTATTTTCGCAAGACACGTTTTGCCTGATTCCAAAAATTCTCAATGCCGTTAATGTGGTTCTGACGGTCGGCAAATTCCTTGGAATGGTTGATGCGGTAATGGATGAAACCGCTCACGTCCAACTTGTCGTAGCTACTCAGACTATCGGTATAAACAATACTGTCCGGCATGATTTTCTTTTTGATGACAGGGAGTAACGTTTCAGACTTGGCATTATCCACCACAACGGTATAGACCCGTCCGTTGCGTTTCAGAAGGCCGAAGACAACCACTTTTCCTGCCGCACCGCGACCACGTCTGCCTTTACGCCGTCCGCCGAAATAGCTTTCGTCCAGTTCGACAGAGCCCTCAAAAACCTCATCGGCAGCCAAGGCCAAATGATAGTTGATAACCATGCGGATTTTACGGTAGAACAGTGCTGCCGAATTGGGATGGATACCCAAAATATCGGCGGCAGAACGGGCGGTAACTTCGAGTACAAAAAAACGAAGCAGTTCTTTCTGTACTTTTTTTCTTTAATTTGCAGTGAGTTATCTTCATATTTCGAGGGTAACATATCTGCTAATCTAGTACAGCCCCTTGTTTTTAATAATGTTAATGTTAATACGTAACAAAAACAAATTCCTGCTTGTAGGTTAAAATCAGCATATGCTAATATGCGCAACAACAGGTTTTTCCAGAATAATCTGTGCTAAAATGCAGGATTAGATGGAAAACTCTATCCGAATTCGGTACAATACCGACGAATTATTTCCCTTAAACAACCTGCCGCAAGGCGAAAAGGAACGACTGACATGTCAAACATCGAACAACAAGTTAAAAAAATTGTTGCTGAACAACTGGGCGTAAACGAAGCCGAAGTGAAAAACGAATCTTCTTTCCAAGACGATTTGGGTGCTGACTCTCTGGACACCGTAGAACTGGTGATGGCTTTGGAAGAAGCTTTCGGCTGCGAAATCCCTGACGAAGACGCTGAAAAAATCACTACCGTACAATTGGCTATCGACTACATCAACGCCCACCAAGGCTAATCGGTCGCACCAAACATCCAGCCTCTGCTGCGCCATCGCAATAGAGGCTTTTACCTTATTATTAAACCCCTGAAATTTCAGACGGCATGAGTTTTGCCCGTTTTCACGAAGAAAAAGAGCAAGGCTGCCGCGAAAATCCCGACAACCAACAGCGAGATTATCATGAGTCAGAGAAGAGTAGTCATCACAGGTCTTGGCCAAGTATCACCGGTCGGCAACGACGTCGCCACCGCATGGAGCAATCTGCTCGCAGGCAAAAGCGGCATCGGACGGATTACCCGCTTTGACGCATCCGACATCAACAGCCAAATCGCCGGCGAAGTTCGCGATTTCGACATCGGCCAATACATCAGCGCGAAAGAAGCGCGCCGTATGGACGTGTTCATCCACTACGGTATTGCCGCCGCCCTGCAAGCCATCAATGATTCAGGCTTGGACGATTTGGAAACCCTCGACAAAGACCGCGTCGGTGTCAACATCGGCTCCGGTATCGGCGGCCTGCCCAGCATCGAAGCGACCGGCAAAGCCGTTATCGAAGGCGGCGCGCGCAAAATCAATCCTTTCTTTATTCCGGGTTCGCTGATTAACCTGATTTCCGGTCACGTGACCATCCTCAAAGGCTACCGCGGCCCGAGTTACGGCATGGTTTCTGCCTGTACAACCGGCGCACACTCCATCGGCGACTCTGCACGATTGATTAAATACGGCGACGCAGACGTGATGATTGCCGGTGGCGCAGAAGGCGCGATCAGCACTTTGGGCGTCGGCGGTTTTGCCGCCATGAAGGCACTTTCCACCCGCAACGACGACCCTGCTACCGCTTCCCGTCCGTGGGACAAAGGCCGTGACGGTTTCGTTATCGGCGAAGGCGCTGGCGTGCTGGTGTTGGAAGAATTGGAACACGCGAAAAAACGCGGTGCGAAAATTTACGCCGAAATCGTCGGCTTCGGTATGAGCTCCGATGCTTACCACATTACTGCGCCTAACGAAGAAGGCCCTGCATTGGCCGTTACCCGCGCCCTGAAAGATGCCGGCCTGAATCCTGAAGACGTTGATTACGTTAACGCACACGGTACATCGACTCCTTTGGGAGATGCCAACGAAACCAAAGCCATCAAACGCGCTTTGGGCGATCATGCGCGCAAAGTCATCGTTAACTCCACCAAATCCATGACCGGCCACTTGCTCGGCGCGGCCGGCGGTGTGGAAGCGTTGTACAGCGTGTTAGCGGTACACGAGCAAAAATCTCCACCGACCATCAACATCTTTGAACAAGACGTTGAAGCCGGTTGCGATTTGGACTACTGCGCCAACGAAGCACGCGATGCGAAAATCGACGTTGCCATCTCCAATTCCTTTGGCTTTGGCGGTACCAACGGCACATTGGTATTCAAACGCTTCAAAGACTGATAGAAGGTTTTAAGTAGATTAAAAGGCCGTCTGAAACTAGGTTTCAGACGGCCTTTTTTATTTTAAAATACAAATATTCTTGATAATCTGTATCATTTATATAAAAATATCGACTCCAATCAATATTGCCCGGATTTTGACGGGCAATCAACCCAATTACATTTTTAAGGAGTCTGCAATGAAAACCATCCGTATTCTAGCATTGGCCGCTGCACTGGCCGCCGTGCCTGCATTTGCGTCTGATTTCGGCCATGAACAGGCATTGACCATAGACGGCAAGCCTGCCCATCTGGCAGAAACTTCAGCCCGTATTTTGGCAAACGAAACCCTGACTGCGCCGCAACTGGTCGAAGATATCACTGATGGATTCGGTTCGAAAAAAATTCCAGGTTATAAATTGATGATTATGGGCCGCACTTATTCGGTGGCGGCAGAAACCAAACCGCCGAAAGAGGGCCAAACTCAGTGGCGGGACAATACGTTCATTCATCGCGGCGTAAAACTGTTTGTCGGTATTCCGGTAAAAAACGGCAAGATGGATTTGGCGTCTGCCAGATTGATTAATATCGGCGTGGTTGACGATAACGGTGGTGCCGCGCCTCATGATGAGGGTGAAAAAATCCGTCCGGTCGGTAAGCAGCTGATGTCCCCCGATACCAAAGTGGGAAATGTGAAACTCAATATTGCCAAACTGACGTTGCCAAATATGAAATTAGGCGAAACCAGTGGCGGTGGTGTGAAATTGGAAGCATCGGCAACATTGGACGGTAAGCCGATACAGACCAAAATCGACAGCACTTTCTCCCGCTTCTATTCCGCCAAACCAGCCGCTACACGGCCGTTTATGGCAGATGCACGGTTTGTGAAATAATCGTAAAGGCCGTCTGAAATCCTGCTTCAGACGGCCTTTTATATAACGAAACTGCATAAGTTTAGTTTTTCATAGATTAAAGGTAAGGAGTTAAAAAAGCGTAGAATGGCGATTTTAAAAATTCATCATTGGAGGTCGATCATGACGGTAACGATTTTAGACGGCGGAATGGGGCGTGAACTGCATCGGCGTGGCGCACCGTTTCGTCAGCCGGAATGGTCTGCTTTGGCTTTGATGGAAACACCGGAGATTGTACGCGAAACGCATTTGGACTTTCTTCGCGCAGGCGCACAGGTGATTACGACCAACAGTTATGCGCTTGTTCCGTTTCATATCGGGCAGGAGCGCTTTGATGCTCAAGCTGCCGAATGGGCAAGGCTTTCCGGCCGTTTAGCGCGTGAAGCGGTGGAACAAAGCGGGACTACTGCAAAAGTAGCCGCAAGCCTGCCGCCGTTATTCGGTTCTTACCGCCCTGACTTGTTTGACAAACAAGTCGCACCTGCTTTGGCGCGCCCTTTAATATCGGGTTTGATGCCGTTTGCTGATATTTGGTTGGCAGAAACCGTATCCAGCTTGGAAGAAGCGCGTTTCTGGCGCAGCAGTCTGCCTGATGACGGTAAGCCGTTTTGGGTATCGTTTACTTTGGAAGATACGATGCCGCATGATGTACCGGTGTTGCGTTCGGGAGAAACCGTGCACGAGGCGGCGGATTTCGCGGTAGAAATAGGTGCGGCGGCAATGTTGTTCAATTGCAGTCAGCCTGAAGTAATGGCAGAAGCTTTGAAAGTGGCACATGAAGCCCAAGGCCGTCTGAAACTGGGTGTGTACGCCAATGCATTTGAACCGGTACAAGGTCAGATGAACGAGGCCAACGACGGTTTGGATCCGATTCGCTCCGATGCCACGCCGAAAAATTATTTGGCATGGGCGAGACAATGGGCGGATTTGGGTGCTGAAATCATCGGCGGGTGCTGCGGTATCGCACCTGAACATATCCGTGCGTTGGCGCAAGGATTTAAGGCCGTCTGAAAGCAGCTGCATAATATTTTGATACGGTTAGAACAGGCTAAAAAAGCCGGTAATGCCGTCGCTTCACAAACACATAATGATAAAAATCAGGAATAAACATGTCGCAAAAATCTCAAATCGGCTTGGCCGCGCTGACGGCCTTGGTTATCAGTTCCATGATTGGTTCGGGTATTTTCAGCCTGCCGCAGAATATGGCTGCCGTTGCAGGTTCGCAGGCTTTGCTGTTGGGTTGGCTGATTACCGGTGTGGGCATTATCTTCCTCGGCCTGTCATTTTCGGCCTTGTCCAAACTTAAGCCCGAATTGGATGGCGGTATTTATACGTACGCCCGCGACGGCTTCGGCGATTTGATGGGTTTTTTCTCGGCGTGGGGCTATTGGCTTTGCACCACGGTCGGTATTGTCGGCTATTTGGTGGTTGCGTTTGAAGCAGTAGGCGGATTTGTCGATACGCCGGACAACGTGATTTTCGGCAAAGGCAACACATTTGCTGCTTTTGTTGGAGAATCAGTAATTGTGTGGCTGATTTACTGGTTGGTGGTGCGCGGTATTAAAGAAGCGGCAGGAGTGAACCTGATTGCGACGGCAGTCAAAGTATTTCCGCTGATTTTATTTATTGGTATGGCAGCCTATTTCTTTCAAACCGAAGTGTTTATGTCCGATTGGACAGGGGCGAGCCTTGCTACGCCTGAAAATCCTGATGTCAGCCTGATGACGCAGGTGAAAAACACAATGCTGATTACGCTGTGGGTGTTTACCGGTATTGAGGGTGCGGCGGTTTTGTCCAAGCATGCGCGAAGTCGTGCTGATGTCGGTCGAGCAACCATTATCGGCGTCAGCTTGACGCTGGCCATGTATGTGGCAATTACCGTCTTGGCTCAAGGCATTTTGCCTCGTGCGGATATTGCAGCAATGGCTAATCCGTCTATGGCGGGCGTGTTGGCGCACATGGTCGGCTCTTGGGGTAAAGTGTTGATTTCTTCCTGCCTGATTGTGTCTGTGCTGTCGTCTTATTTAAGCTGGACGCTGTATGCGACCGAGATTCCGCACATGGGTGCGAGAAACGGCGCATTTCCAAAATCGTTTATCCCGTTGAATAAAAACGAAGTGCCGCAGGGTTCATTGATGTTTACCACCTTGACCGTGCAGTTTTGCCTATTGCTGGTGTGGTTAAAAGGCGAGGATTATTCTGCCTTGCTGATGGTATCGACTTCCATGATTTTGATACCATATTTGTTAATTGGTGCATATCTGCTCAAATTATCGCTGACACAAAAGGCCGCGGCGAAATACCGTCTTATCGGCGCGGCAGCAACGCTTTATGCGGCTTGGATTGTCTATGCGGCAGGCACGGAATATTTGCTGCTTTCAGTCTTGCTCTATTTGCCCGGCGTATTACTGTTTTTCTATTCGCAAAAGAAACACTACGGAAATTGTCAGTTCAACCGTATGGAAAAAGCCGTATTGGTATTGCTGTTGATTTTGGCTGTGCCGGCCGTACAGCAGTTTGTCGCTAGCTTACAAGTGTAAGCAGAAAGGTTTGAAAAAGGCCGTCTGAAATCCAGTTTCAGACGGCCTTTTATTGATAAAACCGATTCAATATCGCATCATTTTGCTGTCTACCTGCATTGCCCAAGCATCAATACCGCCTTGCAGGTTGTAGAGGTTTTCAAATCCGGCGTCTTCCAAATACATTGCCGTGTGCAGGCTGCGGATGCCGTGGTGGCAATAGACAACAATGGGTAAATCATCGTCGGGCAGCTCGTTTTGGCGCAGGGGGATGAGGTTCATCGGGATATGAATGGCGGCGGGCAGGGTGCAGATGGCGCGTTCTTCATCGGTGCGGACGTCGAGCAGATGAAATGCGCGGCCTTCGTCCTGCCATTGTTTCAATTCGGTGGGCGAGAGTTGGATGATGTCGGTCATAGGGTTGGGTAAAAGCATGAGGCCGTCTGAATTTTCAGACGGCCTGTTGTTTAAAAATCGAAATCGCCAAACGGATTGGCCGATTTGTCTTCCAAGTGTGCCACGACGGTGTCAAATAATACTTTTTCGGAAAACTCATTGCCGTTACGCGTCAGCAAAAGCACGCGTTGTACCGGTTTGCGACCGACAATGACCACCATGCGGCCGCCATCTTTCAATTGCTCTTTTAAGATTTCAGGTACGCTGTCTACTGCGCCGCCCACATAAATCGCATCAAAAGGAGCGCCTTGCGATGCTTCGGTCAGGCCGTTGTTTTGCACATAATCGACGTTGGTAAAGCCCAATTCGTCCAAAACTTTTTTGGCGCGTTGCTGCTGCTCGGCGTCGATGTCGTCGGTCACGACTTTGCCGGCCAGTTTGGACAGCAGGGCGGTTGCATAGCCTGAGCCTGTACCGATTTCTAAGACAGTTTCGTCTTTTTTCAGTTTCAAGCCTTGAGCCAGGCGGGCAACGACTTTGGGTTCCAACATCTTATGGCCGTTGGTCAGCGGCAGCTCCATATCTGCATAGGCCAAACCTTGAAAAGCCTCGCCGACAAAATGTTCGCGCTCGATCTCCTCTAAAGCATCCAAAATGTCGAAGTCCAAGACATCCCACGGACGAATCTGCTGTTCAACCATATTGAAACGCGCTTTTTCAAAGTCCATATTTGTGCTCCGTTCAATTCTTAATTTTATCGAAGCATACATTATAAATCCTTGTCGGAGAGTGTGCCATCTTTCAGACGGCCCCGGAGGCCCGTTAATAATTGCCAAGCGCACATATATCCACTAAACTTTCACATTACACGACGCTACAGCAAGCAACAACCAACACACGGAGCAATAAAGATGTATCACCAAATCGGAATGTGGGACCAAAAATGGGTTATCGGCAACTGGAAAATGAACGGCCGACTCCAAAACAACAATGCACTTATGCACCGCTTCCGTGTCATGCCAACCGCAGAACGCGTGTTAATCGGCCTGGCTGCTCCGACCGTTTATCTGTTGCAACTGCACAACGCCATGCAGATTGTTTTGAACAACCGCATCTTGACCTGTGCGCAAGACGTGAGCCGTTTCCCAAATAATGGCGCGTACACTGGCGAAGTGTCCGCTGAAATGCTTGCCGACATCGGTACAGATATCGTCCTCATCGGCCACTCCGAGCGCAGCCTTTATTTTGGCGAGAAAAACGAAATCCAACGCCGCAAAATGGAAAACGTCCTCAACGTCGGCCTGATTCCATTGTTGTGCGTCGGCGAAAGTTTGGAAGAACGCGAAGCCGGTAAAGAACACGAAGTCATTGCCCACCAGCTTTCCATCCTGCAAGGTTTGAACACCAAAAACATCGCCGTTGCCTACGAGCCGGTTTGGGCGATCGGTACAGGCAAAGTCGCCACCGTCGAACAAATCGCCGACATGCACGCATTTATCTACAAAGAAATCTTGTCTTTGTGCGGAAGCGATGTTAAAATCCGCGTTCTTTACGGCGGAAGTGTGAAAGCGGATAACGCGGCCGACATCTTCGCAGTACCTCATGTAGACGGCGCATTGGTTGGTGGCGCGTCATTATCATATGACTCCTTTACCGCCATCATCAACGCAGCACAAGCCTCGTAGAAAACATATGGAAGCCTTTAAAACCCTTATCTGGATTATTAATATTATTTCCGCTCTATTCGTAATCGTGTTAGTATTGCTGCAACACGGTAAAGGCGCGGATGCCGGCGCAACATTCGGTTCCGGCAGCGGTAGCGCGCAAGGCGTATTCGGTTCTGCCGGTAATGCCAACTTCCTCAGCCGCTCGACTGCCGTTGCTGCAACATTTTTCTTTGCGACTTGCATGGCGATGGTGTATATTCACACTCACTCCAGTAAGCATGGTTTAGACTTCAGCGATGTGAAGCAGACCCAGCAAGCTCCTAAGCCTGCAACGCCTGCACAAAACAATACAACTCCTGTTGCTCCGAATCCTCAGCAGCAGTAAGACAATTTAATTTATGCCGACATGGTGGAATTGGTAGACACGCTATCTTGAGGGGGTAGTGGCCATAGGCTGTGCGAGTTCAAATCTCGCTGTCGGCACCACATTAGGAAATCTAACCGCTTTTTAGCGGTTATTTTTTCGTCTTGAGAATCTGCCTTTCATTTATCTTTAGGCCAAGACAGGGAAATACAATGAAGCGTTTGGTTGTCGGCATCAGCGGTGCCAGCGGTTTTCAGTATGGCGTGAAGGCTTTGCAGCTTTTGCGTGAGCATCAGGTAGAAACGCATTTGGTGGTTTCGCAAGGGGCGGAGATGACCCGTGCTTTGGAAACGGATTACACTAAAGAAGACGTTTATGCTTTGGCGGATGTCGTGCATTCCGTCCGTAATGTCGGGGCAAGTATTGCTAGCGGATCGTTTTTGACGGATGGAATGTTGATTGCGCCGTGTTCAATGAAAACCTTGGCTTCGGTTGCTCACGGGTTTGCCGATAATTTGCTCAGCCGTGCGGCGGATGTAACATTGAAAGAGCGGCGCAGGCTGGTGTTGATGGTGCGTGAAGCGCCGTTAAACTTGGCACACATCGACAATATGCGCCGTGTAACAGAGATGGGCGGCATTGTGTTTCCTCCCGTTCCGGCTCTGTATCAGAAGCCAGAATCCATCGAAGATATGATTACACACAGTGTCTCTCATGCTTTGGACTTGTTCGGTATTTTTCAAACCGATGCGCCGCGCTGGCAGGGCTGATGTTTCAGACGGCCTGAAAATAAATTGAATACACTGAGAAAGAGGATAAAATCATGCAAGCGATTCCTACCAATATCGTTAAATTTTTGAGCAATCATCATGTCGTCAGTATTGCCGCTGCGGCAGACGGCGAAGTTTGGGCGGCTTGTTGTTTTTATGTGTTTGATGAGGCGAATGCCCGATTGATTGTGTTGACTTCTTTGAAAACGAAACATGGCGGAATGATGAGCCGTTCTGCCAAAGTAGCCGGTACCATTGCCGGTCAGCCTGACAGTATCACAAAAATCAGCGGCATTCAGTTTGCGGCGACTGCCGCTTTGATTGAGAATGAAGCGGATTTGAAAGCGGCGCAGTCTTTATTTTACAAAGCGCATCCTGCTGCTCGAGTGATGAAAAGTGATGTCTGGGCGTTGAATTTGGATAATGTAAAATTCACTGACAATAAATTGGTATTCGCACAAAAAACGTACTGGAATCGCGAGGATTAAGAAAAGGCCGTCTGAAAGATGAAATTTCAGACGGCCTTTGGTAAGGTTACAAATTAATCGTGTCCGAGCTCGACAGTTTTGTCTTTGTAACGTGTATCAGGAACCAAAACGATTTTCTCGTCCACTTTGCCGATGGCTTTCACGTCTTTGCCCGGATAGTCCAGCTGGTGCAGGAAGTAGCGGATACAGTTCAAACGTGCACGTTTTTTGTCGTCGGAGCGGATGATGACCCAAGGCGCGTCGCCGGTATGGGTGTGGAAGAACATGGCGTTTTTGGCTTCGGTGTAGTCGTCCCAGCGGTCGAGCGACTGGATATCCACAGGGGACAGTTTCCAGTGTTTCAGTGGGTCGTCACGACGGGAGATGAAGCGGCGGAGTTGTTCTTCACGGGATACGGAGAACCAGAATTTGAACAGATGGATACCGCTGGCAACAAGCATACGTTCCAATTCAGGAGTTTGACGCATGAAGAGCAGGTATTCGTTAGGTTCGCAGAAGCCCATTACGCGTTCTACGCCTGCACGGTTGTACCATGAGCGGTCGAAGAATACCATTTCGCCTGCGGTCGGCAGGTTTTGGATGTAGCGTTGGAAATACCATTGGCCGCGTTCGGTAGTGGTTGGTTTTTCCAAAGCAACCACGCGCGCGCCACGCGGATTCAGGTGTTCCATGAAGCGTTTGATGGTACCGCCTTTACCGGCTGCGTCGCGGCCTTCAAACAGGCTGACAATACGCTGACCGGAATCTTTAACCCAGCTTTGTACTTTCAACAATTCGATTTGCAGCTTCTGTTTTTCTTTTTCGTAAACAGAGCGGCGCATACGTTGTTTGTATGGGTAGTTGGCAGGAAGCGGTGCGCTGCTGGAATCTTCGTCAGTGCCGCGTCCTTCGTGTTCCAAAACAGCCTTTTCGAATACTTGCAGCTGGTCTTGTTTCTCGCCCAGTTCAACATTCTCGAACGGTTCTAATTGGTGGTCTGCCATAAAGTCTCCTTATCGATTAAGTTTTAAATGATATGGTGTGGTATGGTTTGATTCTACCCTTTTATACTTCGTTCGACTACATAAAATTACATTCGAGTGCTTTTTTTGAATTTGTCTGCTAACTTATGTAAAAGCAGCGTATAATCAGCCTATTTGTACAGCAATCATGCCTTATTTCGCCCTGTTTGACGATGCCGTGAGCGGCCGAGCAAAACTCTATCAAAATCATGTAGAAAGCCATCGGTTTTATCATAACGAACTGGATTCGTTAACAAGTATTTTGCAAGCCGGCTGGAAAAAGGGTTTGCATGCAGTGTTGTTTGCAGACTACGAATTCGGATTGCCACTGATGGATATTTCATCCGCGCACAGTGGCAATTTGCGTTTGCACTGGTTTGCCGATTGTTCCGAAATCGATGCCGAAAGCTGGCTGGCCAATCATTTAGACGGCCTGGCGGCAGGCATCTCCACTCCCCGATTCTCCATATCCGAAGCCGATTATCTCGAGCATATCCGCCAAATCCACGAGGCCATCCGCCGTGGCGATACCTATCAAATCAATTACACCGCACGCCTGCACCTGCAAACTTACGGCAATCCGATTCAGCTTTACCGCCGTTTGCGCCAGCCTGTGCCGTATGCTGTTTTGTCTTGTCTGCCCGACGGGGCAGGGCAGGAAGCGTGGACTTTGTGTTTTTCTCCCGAACTTTTCCTCAAAATCGATTCAAACGGCCTGATTACAACCGAGCCGATGAAGGGCACTGCGCCGATTCTTCACGATGGGCAAGATGAACGCCGCGCCGTTGAATTGCAAAACGACCCGAAAAACCGCGCCGAAAATGTGATGATTGTCGATTTGTTGCGCAATGACCTCGGCAAAATCGCGCAAACAGGCAAAGTACGCGTGCCTGAACCGTTTAAAGTTTCCCGTTTCGGCAGTGTTTGGCAGATGACCAGTGCCATCGAAGCGCAGGCGCTGCCTGATGTTTCGGTTGCCGATATTCTCCGCGCAGCCTTCCCGTGCGGCAGTATTACTGGTGCGCCCAAACGCATGAGTATGCACATTATTGAGTCTCTTGAGTCCGAACCGCGTGGTTTGTACACAGGCAGCATTGGCTTTTTGCATCCGTGCGATACAGGTTTGGGGTTTGAAGGTGTGTTTAATGTTGTGATCCGCACCTTATCCCTGAAGCCCGTTTCAGACGGCCTTTATCAAGGTGTTTATGGCGTGGGTTCGGGGATTGTGATTGATAGCGACCCTGAAGCCGAATATCGCGAGTGCGGTTGGAAGGCGCGTTTTCTGAATGACTTGCGGCCTGATTTCGGTATTTTTGAAACCATGCGCGTGGAATACAAACAATGCCGTTTGCTCGATTTGCACTTAGGCCGTCTGAACAGATCGGCACAAGCGCTCAACCTGTCTTGGCCTCAAAATGCAATAGAGCAAATTCAACATTATATAGATGAGTTGCCAAGTGGGTTATTTAGAGTCAAAGCAGCTTTGTTTTCAGACGGCCTTTCATTGAGCCATGGGGCTGTTTCTGAATTGGATGGGCAGCAATACGTCATCCTGAGTGAACACACATTAAACCAACGCGATTATCTACGCCGTTTCAAAACCACACGCCGTGAAATTTTTGACCAAGCATGGAAAACGGCAGAAGGGCAGGGTGCATTTGACAGTCTGTTTTTCAATTCAGACGGCCTTTTGTTAGAGGGTGGAAGAAGCAATGTGTTCGTCAAATATCAAGGACAATGGCTCACGCCGTCTTTGGATTTGGATATTTTGAACGGGGTAATGCGCCAAGCGGTATTGAAGCAGTCTCAGCTATATTTAGGTGCAGATACAATCAAGGAAGCCCACATCACGCGCGCTATATTGGAAAATGCGGAAGAAATCCGTTTGAGTAACGCTTTAAGGGGCGTGTTTGCGGTTTCGCTCCGTAAATAAATGGCAATAGTCAAATCATCGTGATTCAAATTGTCGTAAAGCGGCAATATCCGATAGAATACGTCATTTCAACAATGAGGTCGTCTGAAAGGGAAAACAATATGGCAAAAGCAAAAGGTGGATTGGGACGCGGTTTGGATTCGCTGATTTCCAATGCAGTGGACAGCAGCAGTAGCGACCGCCTGACAACGGTTGCCATCGCCGATATTCAGCCCGGCCGTTATCAGGCGCGTGTGCAAATTGATGACGAAGCTTTGCAGGAATTGGCCGATTCCATTAAAGCGCAAGGCATTATCCAGCCGGTTATCGTACGCGAACGTGGTTTGTCTCAATATGAATTGATTGCCGGAGAACGCCGTTGGCGCGCTTCCCAGTTGGCCGGTTTGACCGAAATTCCCGTCGTCATTAAAACCATCAGCGACGAAACTGCGTTGGCCATGGGTTTGATTGAAAACTTACAACGTGAAAACCTGAATCCGATTGAAGAAGCGCAAGGTTTGAAACGCCTTGCCGATGAATTCGGCCTGACTCATGAAACCATCGCAAAAGCCGTCGGTAAAAGCCGTAGTGCCATCTCCAACAGCCTGCGTCTGTTGAGCCTGCCTGAGCCGGTTCAGGAAATGCTTTACCAACGCCGTCTGGAAATGGGTCATGCCCGCGCGTTGCTGACCTTGCATGTGGTTGACCAATTGGAGTTGGCACAAAAAGCCGTCAAAAACGGTTGGTCGGTACGCGAGGTAGAGCGCCGCAGCCAGTTGGCACATCAAAAAGCCAAACCGGAAGCAACCAAAACCATTAACCCGGATATCCGCCGCATCAATGATGCATTGACCGAGCATTTGGGCGTTAATGCCGAAGTCAAAACCAGTAATCAGAAAAAAGGCAAAATCGTGCTGCATTTTGATACGCCGGAAACATTCGAATATTTGCTGAAGCAGTTAGGCATCAATCAAGCGTTCTAACGGCTTTATAAACAGAACGGGCCGTCTGAAAAAAGCTTTTCAGACGGCCTCAATTTTTGAAAAAGCGTAGAGCGTATAAATGTTTACAATACAAATCAAAATCTTCTGTAAAATCTGTGTAGCAACATGTAATTTGTGTTAAACTCCGTTCCTGCAAAGATTTGTTTTATATGTGTTAATCATTTATCTGTGAAAGGTTCACAAAGATTAACATATTGCTTGACGTTAATAAACTTCTTGATTATATTAATTTACCTTGCGTTTTGGGGTGTGAAGTACAATGAATCAGATAGTCCCATTGCAAGTGATTGTATTGTTAATAATTTCAGTTGTTTGTGCGTTATTTTCCGGATTGCCCGGCTTCCTCTCTGCTTTTGCGGGAGGATTTTCGTACATTTTGCCTACCCTAGTTGCAGTTTTACTTTTAAAGTTTTCCCGACGAAATCCTGATCTGCAAAGTTCGATGTTTATCGGCGGAGAGGTTTTAAAAGTAGTGCTGTCGCTGGTATCTATGTTGGTCGTTTTTGCGATATGGCATCGATCACTGGTATTTTACCCATTTTTATTGGCGTTTCTTGGCGTCAGTCATTTGGTTTTTTTAGTATTGTTGAGAGTGAAACACTATGGCAGGTGAAACTATGACCGCTGCCGACTACATCAAGCACCACTTGCAAAGCTTGACCAGTATGTCGGATGTTACTCAGGGTCAAGGACTGAAAAACATTGCTGATTTTTCGTTCATTAACCTTGATGCAATCTTTTTTGCCGTTCTGTTGGGCGTAATCGGCAGCTTCCTTTTGTGGCGCGGTGCCAAAAAAGCGACGGCCGGTGTTCCCGGTCGTTTCCAAGCGGCTGTTGAAATTCTGTTCGAATTCGTGGATGACATGTGTAAAAGCATTATCCATAACGAACAATCGCGTAAAGCCGTTGCCCCGTTGGGTCTGACCTTATTTGTCTGGATTCTCTTGATGAACGCCATGGATATGCTGCCGGTTGATTTGCTGCCGATGGCATGGCAAGGCATTACCGGTAATCATCATGCCCTGTTGCGCGTCGTGCCGACAGCTGACTTGAATACGACTTTGGCTCTGGCGATTGGCGTATTGCTGATCTGTATTTACTACAATGTCAAAATCAAAGGCCTTGGCGGTTGGATTCACGAGTTGTTCTGCGCACCTTTCGGTCCGTGGCTTGCTCCGGCCAACTTCCTGCTGAACTTGGTAGAGTTCTTGTCCAAAACCGTATCCCACGGTATGCGGTTGTTTGGTAATATGTATGCTGGCGAGCTGGTGTTCCTGTTGATCGCTCTGTTGGGCGGTGCATGGGCGTCAACCGGCAGTGTCGAAACTTTGGATCCGATTTTATTTGTGTTCCACCTGATTGCCGGTTTGGCTTGGGCGATTTTCCACATTTTGGTCATCACCTTGCAGGCATTTATTTTCATGGCGTTGGCGTTCGTATATATCGGACAGGCGCATGATGCACACTAATCAAGTAGTTTTTTTGTAGTTTGTTTTTTGTAGTTTAACCTTTACTATTTTAAGGAGTTTAAAAATGGGTTTGATTGCTATCGCATGTGGTTTGATCGTTGCCTTGGGCGCATTGGGTGCCTCTATCGGTATTGCAATGGTTGGTTCTAAATACTTGGAATCTTCTGCTCGCCAACCTGAGCTGATCGGTCCTCTGCAAACCAAACTGTTCTTGATCGCTGGTCTGATCGACGCGGCTTTCTTGATCGGTGTGGCTATTGCCCTGTTGTTCGCCTTCGTTAACCCGTTTAGTGGTGCGTAATCAAGACGGAGCGATCCGTTCAGATACAGGCTTGCCGTCTGTTTGATTAACCCAGATACGAAGGTTAAGTAACGTGAATATTAATGCAACCTTATTTGCGCAAATCCTAGTTTTCTTTGGCTTGGTATGGTTTACGATGAAATTCGTATGGCCTCCGATCGCCAAAGCATTGGATGAGCGTGCCGCAAAAATCGCCGAAGGCTTGGCTGCTGCCGAGCGCGGTAAGAGCGATTTTGAGCAGGCAGAGAAAAAAGTTGCAGAACTTATGGCCGAAGGGCGTAATCAGGTAACCGAAATGGTTGCCAACGCCGAAAAACGTGCTGCAAAAATTGTAGAAGAAGCCAAAGAGCAAGCTTCTCATGAAGCAGCACGCATTGCAGCCCAAGCAAAAGCTGATGTAGAGCAAGAAGTTAACCGTGCACGCGAAGTGTTGCGCGAACAGGTCGCTTCATTGGCTGTTAAAGGTGCGGAATCTATCCTGCGTAAAGAAGTCGATGCTTCCAAACATGCAGATCTGCTCAGTGCCTTAAAACAGGAGCTGTAATCTTATGGCAGAGTTCGCAACGATTGCCAGACCTTATGCGAAAGCATTGTTTAGTCTGGCTCAGGAAAAAAACCAAATCGAGTCTTGGTTGGGCGAACTGAAAGAACTCGCAGCGGTTGTTCAGGATGAGAAAGTCATTGCTTTCATCGAGCAGCCGGAAACGGGAGCTTCCGAAAAGGCAGAAACGCTCAAAGGTCTTGTCGGTATCAAAAATGTCGAATTGGCAAATTTTATTACCGTTTTGGCCGAGCAAAAGCGTTTGCTGGTATTGCCGGAAATTTATGCCCAATATCAAGATTTGACCTTGATACACAACAATACGAAATCGGCAGTAATTTACAGCGCGTATGAGCTCAGTTCTCAGCAGCTGGCCGATGTTACCGATATCCTGACAAAACGCTTCAACAGCAAATTGGATGTGGTAGCTAAAGTTGCCCCTGAATTAATCGGCGGCATCAAAGTAGAAGTGGGTGATCAGGTCTTGGATTTGTCCGTACAAGGCAAACTGAATGCTTTGTATGCGACTATGACAAATTAGGAGAGTTTTCATGCAGCTTAATCCTGCTGAAATTAGCGATTTGATTAAAGCTAAAATCGAAAATCTGTCCGTCAATGCAGAAGTGCGTACCCGTGGTACCGTTGTTTCTGTTACAGACGGCATTGTGCGCATTCATGGCTTGTCAGACGCGATGCAAGGTGAGATGCTCGAATTCCCCGGTAACACTTTCGGTCTGGCCATGAACTTGGAGCGTGACTCCGTCGGTGCCGTAGTGTTGGGTGAGTACGAACACATTAAAGAAGGCGATACAGTTACCTGTACCGGCCGTATTTTGGAAGTGCCGATCGGTCGCGAACTGGTTGGCCGTGTGGTTGATGCATTGGGTCGTCCTATCGATGGTAAAGGTCCAATCAACACAACATTGACTGCTCCAATCGAGAAAATTGCACCGGGTGTGATTGCGCGTAAATCGGTTGACCAACCAATGCAAACCGGCCTGAAAGCCATTGACTCTATGGTTCCGGTTGGTCGTGGTCAACGTGAGTTGATCATTGGTGACCGTCAAACCGGTAAAACTGCCGTGGCACTGGATGCCATCGTTAACCAAAAAGGTACAGGCGTTATCTGTATTTATGTGGCTATCGGTCAAAAAGCATCTTCTATTGCCAACGTAGTACGCAAATTGGAAGAGCATGGCGCGATGGAGCATACCATCGTGGTTGCTGCAACTGCTTCTGAAGCCGCTGCACTGCAATACATCGCTCCTTACTCCGGTTGTACCATGGGTGAATTCTTCCGTGACCGTGGTGAAGATGCGTTGATCGTATACGATGACTTGTCTAAACAAGCCGTTGCATACCGTCAAATTTCTCTGCTGTTACGCCGTCCTCCTGGCCGTGAAGCATATCCTGGCGACGTATTCTATCTGCACTCCCGTCTGTTGGAACGTGCAGCCCGTGTCAGCGAAAACGAAGTTGAAAAACTGACCAATGGCGAAGTAAAAGGCAAAACCGGTTCTCTGACTGCGTTGCCAATTATTGAAACCCAAGCCGGTGACGTATCAGCATTCGTACCAACCAACGTAATCTCGATTACAGACGGCCAAATCTTCTTGGAGACCGACTTGTTCAACGCCGGTATCCGTCCTGCAATCAATGCCGGTATTTCCGTATCGCGCGTAGGTGGTGCAGCACAAACCAAAGTCATCAAAAAACTGGGTGGCGGTATCCGTTTGGCGTTGGCACAGTACCGTGAATTGGCAGCGTTCTCGCAATTTGCTTCCGATTTGGACGAAGCAACGCGCAAACAGCTGCAACACGGTGAAGTAGTTACTGAATTGATGAAACAAAAACAATTCAGCACATTGAACACTGCCGAAATGGCATTGACTTTGTGGGCGATCAACAACGGTTCTTACGCAGATGTTCCGGTATCCAAAGCCTTGGCTTTCGAAGCAGAATTCTTGAGTTTCGTACGTACGCAACATCCTGAGGTTCTGGAAGCGATTAATGCATCAGGCGCAATGTCTGACGAAAGCGAAAAAGCATTGACCGAAGCCATGAAATCTTTCAAATCTTCTTACGCTTACCAAGCATAAGTATTGAGATGAAAGGAGTCTGAAATGGCAGTCGGAAAAGAGATTCTCACCAAAATCCGTAGTGTTCAAAATACCCAAAAGATCACTAAAGCGATGCAAATGGTGTCGACCTCTAAAATGCGGAAGACTCAAGACCGGATGCGCTTAGCGCGTCCGTACGCCGAAAAAGTGCGTACAGTGATGAGCCATCTTGCACAAACTAATGCCGATCATGGTATCAAATTGTTGGAGCCGCACCGCGAAGTGCGTCGTGCCGGTTTCATTTTGATTACCTCGGACAAAGGTTTGTGCGGTGGCTTGAACGCAAACGTACTGAAAAAGTTTTTGGCGCAAGTTCAAGAGTATCAGGAACAAGGCATCGAAGTCGAAGTCGTGTGCCTGGGTAGTAAAGGTTTGGCTGCATGCCAAAGCATCGGTTTGAATGTTATTGCCAGCGCAACCAATTTGGGTGATACCCCAAAAATGGAATTGCTGCTCGGCCCTCTGACCGAAATCTTCCAACGTTATGAGAAGCATGAATTAGACCGTATCCATATGGTTTACTCACGTTTCGTCAATACAATGCGCCAAGAGCCGCGTATGGAAGTTTTGCTGCCTATCGGTGAAAACGTTATTGACGACGGAACAGGTCATTCTTCATTTACTTGGGAATACCTCTACGAGCCGAGTCCTATCGCCGTATTGGAATATTTGGTTCGCCGCTATTTAGAGTCTGTGGTTTATCAGGCATTGAGCGACAACATGGCATCTGAACAAGCCGCGCGTATGGTAGCGATGAAAGCCGCAACCGATAACGCAGGTAATGCCATTAAAGAATTGCGCTTGGTGTACAACAAATCGCGTCAAGCCGCGATTACCACAGAATTGTCAGAAATTGTAGCAGGTGCAGCGGCAGTTTAATGCCGTCTGAAGCCTGAACAGGAAATTAGGATACGATAATGAGCCAAGGCAAAATCGTACAAGTTATTGGTGCGGTGGTTGACGTGGAATTTCCACGCGACGCTATCCCGCATGTTTACGATGCCCTGAAATTGGACGAGAACGGTCTGACTCTGGAAGTTCAACAGCTTCTGGGTGACGGCGTTGTCCGTACTATTGCAATGGGTAGTTCAGACGGCCTGAAACGCGGTATGTCTGTAAGCAATACTGGTGCGCCAATCACTGTACCGGTAGGTAAAGGTACATTGGGTCGTATTGTCGACGTATTGGGTACGCCTGTTGATGAAGCAGGTCCGATCGATACCGACAAGAGCCGTGCTATTCACCAAACTGCTCCGAAATTCGACGAGTTGTCTTCAACTACCGAATTGTTGGAAACCGGTATTAAAGTGATCGATTTGCTGTGTCCGTTTGCTAAGGGCGGTAAAGTAGGTCTGTTCGGTGGTGCCGGTGTGGGCAAAACCGTGAACATGATGGAATTGATCAACAACATCGCCAAAGCGCACAGCGGTCTGTCCGTGTTCGCAGGTGTGGGTGAACGTACCCGTGAAGGTAACGACTTCTACCACGAGATGAAAGATTCCAACGTATTGGATAAAGTAGCCATGGTGTATGGCCAAATGAACGAACCTCCAGGCAACCGTCTGCGCGTTGCTTTGACCGGTTTGACTATGGCCGAATACTTCCGTGACGAAAAAGACGAAAACGGTAAAGGTCGCGACGTATTGTTCTTCGTCGACAACATCTACCGTTACACTCTGGCCGGTACCGAAGTATCTGCACTGTTGGGCCGTATGCCTTCTGCAGTGGGTTACCAACCGACATTGGCTGAAGAAATGGGTCGTTTGCAAGAGCGTATTACCTCTACCCAAACAGGTTCCATCACTTCCATCCAAGCCGTATATGTACCTGCGGATGACTTGACTGACCCGTCTCCAGCGACAACTTTCGCCCACTTGGACGCGACCGTCGTATTGAGCCGTGACATTGCATCTTTGGGTATTTACCCGGCAGTTGACCCGCTTGACTCTACTTCGCGCCAATTGGATCCGATGGTATTGGGTCAAGAGCATTACGACGTAGCGCGCGGTGTACAGTCTACTCTGCAAAAATACAAAGAATTGCGCGACATTATTGCCATTCTGGGTATGGACGAATTGTCTGACGAAGACAAACTGACTGTGATGCGTGCCCGTAAAATTCAACGCTTCCTGTCTCAACCGTTCCACGTTGCAGAAGTGTTTACAGGTTCTCCAGGCAAATATGTCGCCCTGCGCGATACCATTGCCGGCTTTAAAGCCATCTTGAACGGCGAATACGACCATCTGCCTGAACAAGCGTTCTACATGGTAGGCGGCATCGAAGAAGCAGTTGAGAAAGCGAAAACCTTAAACTAAGGAGGTCGGCATGAGCGTCATGCAAGTTGAAGTGGTCAGTAGCGAGCAAAACATCTATTCGGGCGAAGCCAGCTTTGTGGTGGTTCCGACCGTTCAAGGTGAGCTTGGTATTTATCCACGACACGAGCCGATTATGAGTTTGGTACGCCCCGGCGCATTGCGTTTGACTGTTCCGGGTGAAGCTGAAGAAGTGCTGGTTGCCGTTTCCGGTGGCGTTTTAGAAGTACAGCCTGATAAGATTACCGTATTGGCAGACGTTGCCGTCCGCAGTACCGAAATGGATCAGGCGCGTGCTGAAGCAGCTAAAAAAGCAGCCGAGGCAGGTGTTTCTGCAGCCAAAGATGATAAATCTCTGGCCGAAGCGCACAAAGCATTGGCAGCAGCCATTGCCCAGCTGAAAACTTTGGATTACCTTCGTTCGCAAAAAAACAAGTAATGTGGGTTCATCAAGAAAAAGCACAACGAAATGTTGTGCTTTTTTATTTGCCTGAAGATAAGCAGCTTGGTATTGAAATGTCGATAGATGAGTAGATGGCAAACTTGAAATCGGAACGGTAGAACCGGTTTTTATGACTCAATTGTTGGCGGATCATTTTCAAAGCAGTTAGTCTTGTTATTTGGCTAAGAATAGCCTACTCAATCTTTTTTAACCACAAAAAGCAGGGTGGATAATTCCTAATTTATTGCAACCGCAACAGATCTGAATTGATCAGTATTGAAAATATTAGAATTTGCGGAAGCCCTTGTATAAACAAAAGGCCGTCTGAAACTTTTCAGACGGCCTTTAAACCATTATTACGGTATTCATTTATGATTGGTCGATGGTTTTATCCAGTCCTTGGGTCAGACCGTTGATGTCGCCACCATTCAGTCCCAACTCTTTCAATAGACCGTCAACCAACGGAGCTTGGCTGCGGTAGCGCAGGGCGCTGTTGACCATTTGATCGGCAAGGCTGGCTTGTGTGGTTTGGCCGTCTGAAACACCTTCCGCACCGTTTGCACCACCGGCAAAGCCACCCAGACCATTGACTTGCAAGATTTTGATGTCTTCGATTTTTTCCATCGGGCGGACGGATTCGCGGATGATGTCCGGCAGGTGTTTTAAGAGGGCAAGGCGGACTTGCATTTCAACCTGTTCAACGCTCAGGACGTTGGCAGCCTCGTTTACAGCGCGGGTACCTTCTGCATCAACCTTGTATTGTTGCTCTTGCGCTTGCGCCAACAGAATTTTGGCATCTGCCTCACCTTTGGCTTGCAGGCGGTGTTTTTCGGCTTCGGCTTCGGCGGCAATACGCACGGCTTCTGCGCGGTCTTGTGCGGCTTGTTTTTCGGCTTCGGCAGCAACAGTGAGCGAAATCGCATCTTTTTGCGCGGCTTCTTCTGCGGCAATCAATTCAACCGCTTTGGCACGCTCGGCGCGTTCGGTTTCGCGTACGGTAATCACGCTCTCTTCTTCGCGAACGGCGGCGGCGCGGGCTTTGTCGGCTTCGGCTTTGGCTTCGGATTCAGCACGCGATTTTTCGGCAACGGCGATGGCGCGGTCTTGCTCGGCCAATTCGATGGCTTTGCGGCGTTCAACCTCGGCCTGCTCAACGGCTTGGGCTTTTCTAATGTCTTCGTTTTTAATGTCGCGTTCGGCGGCAATGCGTTTCAAATCCACTTCGCGTTCAGCCGCAATTTTGGCTTCTTCCGCTTCACGTTTTTTCTGAGATTCTTGTTCGGCAATGCTGGCCTCTTGTTCGGCACGGCGGACGGCAATCTCACGCTCTTGTTCGAGTTTGGCGTATTCTTCTTCGCGCGAGATTTTCAGGCGTTGCTGCTCGGCTTCGAGGTTTTTGGTTTTGATTGCCAAATCGGTGTCTTGTTCGATTTCGTTACGTTTTTTGCGGCGGCCTTCGATGGTTTCGGTCAGTTTGGTCAAACCTTCCGCGTCAAAGGCGTTTTGCGGGTTGAAAAATTCGAAGCTGGTTTGGTCGAGGCCGGTCAGGGAAACGGTTTCGAGTTCGAGACCGTTTTTGAACAAGTCTTCACTCACGACTTGTTGTACTTTCTGAACGAAATCAACACGTTTTTCATGCAGTTCTTCCATCGCCATTTCGGCGGCAACGGCGCGTAGGGCGTCAACAAATTTACCTTCGACGAGGTCTTTCAACTCATCGGGAGACATGGTTTTCATACCCAGTGTTTGTGCGGCGGTCGCAATGCTCTCGGCGCTGGGTTTAACGCGGACGTAAAATTCCGCCATCACGTCAACGCGCATCCGGTCGCGGGTAATCAGCGCTTGTTGGGCTGCGCGGCGCACTTCAAGGCGCAGTGTATTCATGTTGACGGGGATGATTTCGTGCAATACAGGCAGCACCATCGCACCGCCGTTCATGATGACTTTTTCGCCACCAAAACCGGTGCGGACAAATGAGACTTCTTTGCTGGCACGGCGATACAGACGGGTCAGGATGAGGCCGAGTACAAACAGCGCGACGAGTATGACGCCGGCGATAGTGCCGATGGAGACCAAATTCATGGTTTTTCCTTTCTTCTTGTTAATATGCCTTTGGGGCGGTGGATTCAGAAGGCTTTGAGAGAAAGAGGCCGTCTGAAAGGGTTAAAAATATGTGAAATAATAGGGGGTGTTTTTTCTAATTTTTATCTCAAATTTCTAGATAGTGAGAATAGGACGGTGAAGTATCTATTTTTCCCGTATCGATAAATCAGCGGTTTCAGACGGCCTTAATCAACCAAGTTGCCGCTCGGATTCAAAATCGCTTTAAATGTATTTCCGTTCAACGACACCAGCAATACTGCATCACCTTGTTTTAATACATCTTCAGAGTCAGGCTCTACCATCACATAATGCTGTTGGCCGTAAGCATCTTTCACGCGCACCTGCGCCGCATTGCCTACCCGAGCTTCGCCCAATACCACCGTGCCGACGCGGCCGATTAAACTTTCCTGCAAAACGGCAGTGGTTTCATCTTTCGGCATAATTTTGTACAAACCGCTAGCCGTCACGCGCACCAAGGGTAGGGAAATAAACCAAACAATGACTGCTGCCAGCGTGCCATTCAGATAACTGCCGAATACAGTGGCAAAGGCCGTCTGAAACAGATAACCCGTCAGTCCGTATACGGCAAGAAACACCACCATCAACATCAACACCGGGATACGTCCGACATACAGCCAGCTCAGGAAACGCACGAATATGCCTGCATCCGCCACATCCAATCCGACCTCGGCGTGCGCAGTTTCGGTCAGGCTGTCGGGCAACAGGTTGTCCAACCAGTCGCTGATACCGCCTGCCAGCATGGAAATGACTTCCAACACACCGAGCAAAACCATCAGCGCAATGGCAATGCCGAAGATTTCAGTTTCGGGGGCGTTGATTAAATTCCACATATTGCATTTCCTTATTCTTTTTAATTTTCAGACAGCATATATTTTATTTTAAAGTTAAGCAGATTGGATATGGGTTTTTTATTAATTTGTCGTAACTGACAGGATTTTTCCCAATCCGTCATCTTTTTGTTATTAAGGTGTGTATGGTTTTCTTTTTTCAGACGGCCCGTAGAGATAGAGGCCGTCTGAAACCGCGATTTTCTCAATATGGCTTATGATTTCGCTTTCAATGCCGCCAATCGTTCGGCAATACGGTTGTTGCGGCTCAAGTCTTCCAATTCCTTCAATTTTGCCAACTGCGCCGCATCGGTGCTGCTGTGTACCGAGTTTTGACGACCCATCACGCGGTCGAAAGCGTTGCCGCTTTTTTCGGCATCACGGGCAATGCGATTGAGGTCGCTGCCGTTGCCGCCGGCTGTTTTGCCTGTGCTCATGCTTTGCTGTGCGGCACGCCAGTCTTGCAACTGCTGCTGCATCTCGCGTTTTTTCGCCTGCAGGGCGGCGATAAAGCCTTCGAGCTCTTTTTCTTGTGCGGCACAATCGGCAATGGTGTTTTCCAAGATGGGCAGACGCGCTTCGATGTCCATCTGTTCGGCGATACCTGCTTCGGCAAGATCATCGCGACCGGCATCTACGGCGGCTTGTAGATTGGCATCGATGGCTTCGTGGCGGTTGCTTTCATCGGCCATTTTCTTGGCGGCAAGGTGTTTCTGAGCCAACACTTTGCCCAATTCAGCACGCACTTCATCTACTGCGCGCTCGATTTCGCGGATGCTTTCGTTCATGACCGCTTCAGGTGCGAGGTTTTCCGCCGCATCAATCAGGGCATGAAAACCGCCGCTTACCAGACGGCCTACTCGGCGGGATAGGGTTTCGCTCATTTGGATTTTCCTTTCACTAAAATGTGTTTGTTTCATTTGGTATGGAGGCAGTCTTAAACTTCATTTGCCTGTTGTACAATCTTTGCCAGTTTCAATGTGTTTTCAAGCTGTTGCAATACGCTGTCGTCGTATGCCGCGCCTTTGCCGGTTACGGCGAGTTGTAGGATGCTGTCAGTCAGGCGGACGATGCGCCACATCAGTTCGCGCTCGTATTTTTTCAAATCGTCGAGGTCAGCTTCTTCGGGCAGGTCGGCGGCGAGTGTTGCGCCTAAGTCAGGCAGTTGTTCAAACAACCTCGCCACGATATGCGAATGCACTCCGGCCTGTTTTTCAGCGTGCAAGATTTCGTGTTTTGCCGCTTGGAAAAATTGCTCCTGCGCCGTCAGTGCGGAGCTGTAATCGCGTGTCTGCGTATGCGCCAAGCGCGCCAGCTTGAGCAATTCGCGGATTTTTTCAGACGGCGTATTTGCTCCTTCGATTTTAAGTTCGGCAATAAAATCAGCATCTTCCTGAGTGATGCGCACACTAATTGGGATACGGTTCGTTGCATTCATATTCGTCTGCTTTGGTTTGTATTCATTTGAATACAAATATACAAGGTGGGATTCTGAGGCGCAATACCTGAAACCGTATATTTATGTAAACATCAGGCCGTCTGAAACTTGATTTTCGGTTTTCAGACGGCCTTTTCCTTTATAATCCGTACATTATTTTCATACACACAGCAGGTTCTCCATGTCCAACAAACCCACACTCCTTCTCGTTGACGGCTCTTCTTATCTTTACCGCGCCTATCATGCTATGGGGCAGAATTTGTCTGCGCCCGACGGTGCGCCGACTGGGGCGATGTATGGCGTGTTGAATATGCTGCGCCGGCTGCGTGCGGATTATGTGCACGACTATTGCGCGGTGGTGTTTGATGCTAAGGGTAAGAATTTCCGCCACGAGATGTTCCCCGACTATAAGGCGACGCGCCCGCCGATGCCGGACGATTTGCGCCCGCAGGCGGAAGCCTTGCCGGATTTGGTGCGCCTGATGGGCTGGCCGGTATTGGTGATTCCGCAGGTGGAAGCGGATGACGTTATCGGCACTTTGGCTAAGATGGCTAGCGAAGCAGGGTGGAACGTGGTGGTATCTACCGGCGATAAGGACATGGCGCAGTTGGTGAACGAGCGCGTGACGCTGGTGAACACGATGAGCGGCGAAACGCTGGACATTGAAGGCGTGAAAGAAAAATTCGGCGTGCGTCCCGACCAAATCCGCGATTATCTCGCGCTGATGGGCGACAAGGTGGACAACGTGCCGGGTGTGGAAAAATGCGGCCCGAAAACGGCGGTGAAGTGGCTGGAAGCCTACGGCTCGCTGGCCGGCGTGATGGAACACGCTGGCGAAGTCAAAGGCAAGGTCGGCGAAAACCTGCAAGCCGCTTTGGAACAACTGCCGCTGTCGTATGATTTGGTAACGATTAAAACCGATGTGGACTTGCACACCGAGCTTTCAGACGGCCTTGAAAGCCTGCGCCGTACTACGCCTAAATGGGCGCAGCTGGTTGTCGATTTCAAACGCTGGGGTTTCCGCACTTGGCTGAAAGAGGCGGAAAGCCGTATGCACGAAGCGCAAAACACAGATTTGTTCGGCAGTGAGCATATCGGCGAACAAGCCGCATTGGCGATGGAAACACAGCCTGAAAAACAACCCGAACTCGCCCCAGTCCCTGAAAAGCTGGATTATCAAGCCGTTACCACCGAAGCGCAGTTTGCCGCCTTGTTGGACAAACTGGCTCAGGCGGACAAAATCGGCATCGATACGGAAACCACGTCATTAGACGCGATGAACGCCGCGCTGGTTGGCATCAGCATCGCGTTCCAGGCAGGCGAAGCGGTTTACATCCCCGTAGGACACAGCCTGACTGCCGCACCCGAACAGCTCGATTTACAAGACGTATTAGGCCGTCTGAAACCGCATTTGGAAAATCCCGCCCTGAAAAAAATCGGGCAAAACCTCAAATACGACCAACATGTTTTCGCCAACTATGACATCGCCCTGAACGGCATTGCCGGCGATTCCATGCTCGCTTCCTATATCATCGAGAGCCATCTCGGACATGGCTTGGACGAGTTGTCCGAACGCTGGCTCGGCTTGGAAACCATTACCTACGAATCGTTGTGCGGCAAAGGCGCAAAGCAAATCAGTTTTGCCGATGTCGCCATCGTGCAGGCGACTGAATACGCCGCCCAAGACGCCGATTTTGCCCTGCGTCTCGAAGCGCACCTGCGCGCGCAAATGGACGACAAACAGCTTGAAATGTATGAAAAAATGGAGCTGCCCGTCGCGCAAGTATTGTTTGAAATGGAACGCAACGGCGTGCAAATCGACCGTGCCGAACTCGCCCGCCAAAGTGCAGAACTCGGCGCCGAGCTGATGAAGCTTGAACAAGAAGCCTACGCCGCCGCAGGCCAGCCGTTCAACCTCAACTCGCCCAAACAGCTGCAAGAAATCCTGTTCGACAAAATGGGCATCCCCACCAAAGGCCTGAAAAAAACCGCCAAAGGCGGCATTTCCACCAACGAAGCCGTGCTCGAACAGCTCGCGCCCGACTACCCCCTGCCCAAAATCATCCTGCAAAACCGCAGCCTGGCGAAGCTCAAATCCACCTACACCGACAAACTGCCCGAAATGATTTCCCCCAAAGACGGCCGCGTGCATACCACCTACGCCCAAGCCGTCGCCATTACCGGCCGCCTCGCCAGCAACAACCCCAACCTGCAAAACATCCCCATCCGCACCGCCGAAGGCCGCCGCGTGCGCCGCGCCTTCACCGCACCGCAAGGCAGCGTCATCGTTTCCGCCGACTATTCCCAAATCGAGCTGCGCATCATGGCGCACCTCTCCGGCGACAAAACCCTCATCGCCGCGTTCCAAAACGGCGAAGACGTACACCGCCGCACCGCCGCCGAAGTATTCGGCACTGCCCCCGAAAACGTCTCGTCCGAACAACGCCGCTACGCCAAAACCATCAACTTCGGCCTGATTTACGGCATGGGCCAATACGGCCTTGCCAAATCATTGAGCATCGACAACATCTCCGCCAAAAACTTTATCGACCGCTACTTCGCCCGCTATCCCGGCGTCGCCGAATACATGCAGCGCACCAAAGAACAAGCCGCCGCACAAGGCTTTGTCGAAACCCTGTTCGGCCGTCGCCTCTACCTGCCCGACATCCACAACAAAAACGCCAACGCCCGCGCCGGAGCCGAACGCGCCGCCATCAACGCCCCCATGCAAGGTACCGCCTCCGACCTCATCAAACGCGCCATGATAGACGTATCCTGCTGGCTTTCAGAGTGCGAAGCCTCCCCGTGGGACGACCTCTTGCAAAGCAAACTGATCATGCAGGTGCATGACGAACTGGTGCTGGAAGTACCCGAAGCCGAACTGGATTTGGTCAAAGAAAAACTGCCGCAGATTATGGCGAAAGTGGATGAAGGGATGTTGAACGTGCCACTGGTGGCGGAAGTGGGTGTGGGGATGAATTGGGAAGAGGCGCATTGAGACGGAGAAAATATGTTTTTTAAAAATAAAGATTTTGTAAGTATTAGTGATGTTAGAAGGTCAAAAAGGGAAAAAATAGAAACTTATTATGCTAATTTGAATTGGAATTTTCATGCAAAACCAATAATCTTAGAAGTAATCGAAGAGTTTGAATATGAAATTAAAGAAAAACTTAAAGATAGAGTATTTCATAATATATTAAAGGAACAAGGAAATGGAAGAATAAAAACAGATAAAACAATTTATGGAGATAGTATAACTATTTATTTTGGGCAACGTCCCCTTCCATGTAGACCAACTATTTTAAAACCAGGAGTCAGTATGGAAGTATTAGTAGAAAAAGGGCCATCATTAGTTTTTTCTTGTGCGTTTAATGGCTCCGTTGCTGCTTTTATCTATCCTCAAGAAACAGATTGGTCTCACTCCAGTCGTAACGCGTATGTTGTTTCGGCATGGAGAAACAGTAGGGAATTTAATAAATCCGATATTCGTAGGGTATTTAAACTTTTCATTCAAATTTATTTATTTGGAAGCTCTTATATATCAAGTAAAAAATCAGCAAAAGTTTATGCTAAATTAGAGGCAAAGCATTTACAGACTTTGGAAGGTAAAAATGCAATAATAGGATATTTATATTATTTAAAATATATTATAAATGGGCTAAGGAAAATTTATGGAATCGCGAAGCCCTAATAAACTGTAGTAGTTATAGGTCAGTAACTTAATATTTAGCAAAAACTATTCAGCAAAAGTTGGTGCTATTTCAAAAGCCAGTTGTAGGTCGAATACTTGGATCTGATAAAATCAGCAACCATCTCAAAAGTCGTTGGATCCAAGAATCTGACCTCTCCCAACCGAAACTACGTGCATGCCTTAAGCCGCTCACCCTACCTGAACATCACGCGAAACTGGGTATCGGGTGTAGGGTGTGTGCGGTACGCAGGCACGCGATGTTTGAAACCTAAAACCCATCCGAGGCCGTCTGAAAACCTATCTTATGGTTTTCAGACGGCCTTTATTCTTCCCGCCGATAGGCATACAATCAAAAGTGCAGTACCTTTCATTGATTCAATACAAGGAGACCAGTTATGCGCGGCATAAAATCAGTTGCATTGTTGTGTACTTTGGCATTGGGTGCGCCGGCGTTTTCTGAGGGTTTGACCAAAACGCTGCCAGGCGATTTGACGACGGCTCAGGCGCAGGCGGTGGTGCAGGCTTCGATGAAAAAGGCGCGTGAAATCAAGGTGCCGATGAATATCGCGGTTATGGACGCGGGCGGTAATTTGAAGGCGTTCGCGCGTATGGACGATGCGTTTATCGGCAGTATTGATATTGCGCAGAAAAAGGCGAAAACGGCGCGCTATTTCAATATGTCCACCCGCGATTTGGGCAAGGCTTCGCAGCCGGGCGGCGAGCTTTACGGTATTGAGGTGACCAACGACGGTTTGGTGATTTTTCCCGGCGGTGTGCTGTTGGTGGATAAAAACGGTGTTATCGTCGGCAGTGTCGGTGTGAGCGGCGGCTCGGTCGATGAAGACGAAAGCGTCGCGAAAGCAGGTGCGGCAGTATTGTCGGGAAGTTAAGCCGTAGTTTGAAACAAGACCCAATGCGTTTCTTTTCATGATTTGCGTTGGGTTGTTGAAATAGGTAGAGGCCGTCTGAAAATCCCTAAATATTTTCAGACGGTCTTTTTCTATTCCGATTCTCTATATTCTATTTGCCGTATGCTTTTATTCTCGGCCTTTTATCTCTTTTTTTCATGAATAATGTTGTCGGTGTTACAATCGGCATATTCTTATTGTTATCAAACAGGTGTTTCATGCAGTTTTTCGGCCTGCTTATTCCTATTATTATCGGCTATTTTGCTGATGAGATGTTCACCGGCGTCATTGTTGGGTCGTTGTTTTGGCTGGTTGCTTGGTCAATCTCGAAACAGCGTCAAGAAGAGCGTTTGGCTGAATCTGCTACGGCAGGCGACAGGATGCAGAAGCTGGAGCAGGAAATCGAGCTGCTGAAACAGCGTTTGTTGGTGTTGGAACATGAGGCTGTCCGTGATGAGGCGAAGGTAGGGCAGGGGCTTGAGGCTCGGGCTGTTGCCGATGTTCAGACGGCCTCTGAGCCGCTTCATGTTCGGGTTGAGCCTGAGGCGGAAGCTGCGCCTGTTAAGCAGAAAATTGAAGAGGCATTTGCTCCTTCTTTTTCTATACCTATTGATCCTGTACCTACCAAGGCTTCTGCTTCGTCTGAGCCTGTTGTGGAAGAAGTTGTCGAGGCGGTTGCTCCGGTTGCTGCTGAACAAGAAGAGCTGCCTAAAGAAGAGGTTGTTGTTGCTTCGATGCCGTCTGAAAACGAAGAGGCTCCATCGCGTCAATTCGTTATCCATAAAGATAAGGTGGAAGGCGGAGAATATAAGTTTTCCGACAATCCGATTGTTGCTTGGTTCTTGCGCGGTAATCCGCTGTTGAAAACCGGTATTGTGGTGCTGTTCCTCGGCTTGGCGTTTCTCTTGCGCTATGCCTCCGAGCGGGTTCATGTGCCGGTGGAGCTGCGTTATTTGACTGTAGCAGGCGCGGGTTTGGCGGCGGTGGTCGGCGGCTGGAAGCTGCAAAGCCGTAAGCGTGAATATGGCTTGGTGTTGCAGGGTTTCGGCGTGGCGGTGATATATTTAACGGCGTTGGCGGCGTTGAAACTGCATCCGCTGTTGCCTGTGTCGGTCGTGTTCGGGCTGATGGTGGCGATGGTTGTGCTGATGGCGTGGCTGGCGGTAAGGCAGAATGCGCAGATTATGGCGCAGGTTGCTTTAATCGGCGGTATGGCTGCGCCTTTGCTGACTTCAGACGGCAGCGGCAATTATTTGGTGCTGTTTTCTTATCTTGCCCTGCTCAATGCTGGTGTGGCCGCGATTGCGTGGTTTAAGGCATGGCGCCCGCTGAACCTGACGGGTTTTGTCGCTACTTTTGCCATTGCCGCGCTGTGGGGCATGCGAAGTTATACGCCGCAACATTTCGCCACTACCGAGCCTTTCCTGATTTACCACTGGCTGCTCTATACCTTTATCGCGTATCTGTTCGCACGCCGTAAGTTGACGGAAAACAGCGAAGACGGCGTTACACCGATTGCCGACAATGCGACTTTGGAAGAAATCGGCAAGAGTATTTATACACACGGCCTGCGCGTGCATGTCCTCGACCATACTTTATTGTTTGGCACGATGGCGGCGGCATTCGGCCTGCAATACCGCATGGTGGAACATTGGCCGGCTGCGGATGCGCTTTCCGCATTGGGTTTTGCCGCGGTTTACGGACTGGCCGCGCTGCTGCTGAAACGTCAGCAGGGTTTGTATATTTTGCGTCAGGCGTTTTTTGCGTTGGCGGTGTTGTTCCTTACGATTGCCGTTCCGCTTTATTTTGAACCGAGCAATACGGTCATTTTATGGAGTGCCGAATCCGCACTGGTTTATTTCTTCGGTTTGCGCCAACAGCGTCCGCATATCCGTTTGGGTGCGCTGATGGTTTATCTCTTGGCGGCACTGATTCAATTGGGCAATTATCAGGGCTTCGGCACGGATACCGTTCTGGAAGGGCAGTGGTTTACAACGGTTGTGGTGTTGCTTGGCGGAGCGGCGATTTACTTGCTGTGGTATTTCTCGCGTCGCGAAGGTTCGGCGCAATGGGAAAAATCTGTTCAGACGGCCGTGTTGTCTGCCGCCTTGCTGTACATCTCTATTTTGCCTTTGCTCTTCTTGGCCGAGCGCGGCTGCATTGTCGCTCTTTCCGCTTTGGCGGCGGCGTGGGCATTCTGTCGGCGCAAACACGAGCCGAATGTGTTTATCACATTTACCTTGGGCAATGTATTGTTCGCCCTGTTGCTGCAAGCCGGTATTATTTATGAATCCCAAGGTTTCCTGAGCCATCTGTACCTTATTGCCGCTACGCCTTTGCTGTTTGCGGCTGCCTACGCGCTGCAATATCCACGCGTGCCGGTTAACACCGAAAAGCCGGAAGGAAACGAGGTTTACTTTGCGAAGGTTGCAGGCTGGATCATCCTGCTTACTGCGTTGGCGACAGGCAGCTACGCCCTTTATATGCAATGGACAGGCGAGGAAACCCTGTTTACCCAGTTGTGGCTGTGGCCGATATTTGCCGGCCTGCTGCTGTTTGCCAAACGTCTGAAATGGGAAGAGCTTCTGCAAACCAATTTGGCATTCTTGCCATTGTTTGGCCTGCATTTCCTCTCCTACCATACCGAACATGCGGTGACAGCCGCCGCAGCCTTGCCGCTTGCCGCCGCTACCGTGTTGCACTTCATTATTCTGAACAACTATCCGCGCCATGATCTGATTTGGTTGCACAAACTCAATATCACGATACTCGGCGTACTTTGGACGCTTTGGACCGCGCTGTATGTCGGTGGTCTTCTCTCCGGCGTTTGGTCGCAGCTCTCATGGCTGGTTGTGCCTTTGGCGATGTGGATTGTTTTCCATACGCAGCGCCACCGCGAATTTTTCAGACGGCATCAAGCCATTTATCAGCATTTTGCTATGCCGTTGTGCGCCCTTGCCGCTGCCTGTTGGATGCTGTGGACCAACTTCTCCACGCCGTTCCAACCTTCACCGTTGCCGTATATTCCCGTGCTCAATCCGGTGGAACTCGCCAGCGCCGGCATGCTTTGGTTTGCCCTGAAATCCCTGCCCGAAGCCTTGCCGCCCGAGCTTCGCCGTACCACGGCAACCACAGTTTCCGCCTTGGCATTTATGCTGATCAGCGCAGGCGTGATGCGCGTATGGCATTTCTACGACGGCATTACTTGGCGTCTCGACATCATGCTCCAATCCTTCGGCCTGCAAGCCAGCCTCTCCGTCGTTTGGGCAGTAACCGCCATCATCTTGATGGTACTCGGCAACCGCCGCAAACAGCGTTCCTACTGGATGACAGGCGCGACGCTGATGGGCATCGTGGTCGTCAAACTCTTCCTGATCGAGCTTTCCAACAGCGGCGGTATCGAGCGCATTGCCTCCTTCATCATCGTCGGCTTGCTGTTGCTTCTGGTCGGCTGGTTTGCCCCCGTTCCGCCCAAAGCAGAGAATGATGGCGAACCTAAAGCCTAATCACTAATCCCCAAAGGAAAAGACCGTCTGAAACCCCATTTAAGTTTCAGACGGCCTGAGACCTTTGCAAAGGATGGTTGAACAAATTATACATTATACCCGTGCAGAAAACGTGCTGCTTCATTGTTCCATTTGACCAAATGATCGCCTTTGGCCGTCAGGTTTTCAGCACCGCGCTCGCCCAAGATAATCTCGGAAGACTGGCGTTTGCCTGTTTTCAACGCAATTTTGGTCGGCAGGTTGTCACGTAGGCGGCCGCTGAGTGTTTTCGCATCGGGGCGTTGCGTTGCCAATAACAGATACATTCCTGCGGAGCGCGCTTTTTGTGCCAGCCGTACCAAATGCCCTTCTGCGTCACTGCTGACATCGATAAGGTCGGCCAGTTCGTCAATCACGATAACAACATATTTTGGACGGGCGTGCTGTGGGACTTCTGCAATATCCTTTGCAGCGTATTCGTCCATCAGGCGGTATCGTTTATCCATCTCGTCAGCAAAAGACGACAATATTTCAGCAGCTTCTTCCGCATCGCTGACTATGCGCCCCTGCCATAAATTCGGACGGTCTTTGAAGGCGGCGAAATCCGCAGAAACTTTGCAATAACACACGACGATTTCCGTTTCATTCTGAGGAGCGAGTTCGAACAGGGAAGCCAGCATTGAGCGCACCAGTACCGATTTCCCAGCCCCCGTTTCCCCGCCTACCATCACATGCGGCGCGGTGGCAAAATCTTGAAACACGGGTTCGCCGCGTTCGTCCAAACCGATACACACTGGCAATCTGAATTGCTGTGCCGATGCGCGGTATTGCTGTAAGGCCGTCTGAAACTCACTTTGCCCGTATTGCCGCCAAGTGTCTTGCGGGCGCAGGATATTGATGTGCCATGTATTGGCTTCGCCGCGTATGCGTCCGCAGCGCATTTCGTCATCGCCGATGCCTAATTCGGAGCAAATCTGGCTGTGGTATTTTTCCAAATCCACATAGCAGTCGAACTGTACGCGCAAGCAGTCGTAGCGCACGCCGACGTATTCTAGTTGTATCGTGCCGCCCTTGCCGACTGTTTTGTCCAGTGCGGTTTTAAGTTTGATGCGGGCTGCATCGAGTGTTCCGACATTTTCTGCGGGAAATTCGCTTGAACTAGAAATCTCTCCTGCATGTTGCCGTCCGCTACTGTTTTTAACAGCCAATTCAGCCAATTCGTTCAAAAAGGCCTGCCGTTGTGCCAAATCGTCATCGGGTTTGAATTGTCTGCAACGTTCCCAAAACGCATGCAAACCAAGCGCGCCGGTATGCCACAGGTCGGCAATTAGTTTGTACAAATCATCTTTTCCCGCCAGTTTCCCTTGCCTGATGTGGAACAGGGTTTCGCTCAACAGGGCAAGCCAAAGCCGCGAATGGTCTTGAAAGCAGGTTTGGAAAGAAGGGATGTCGATGCCTTTGGTATCGGGGGCGGCAGTCAAATTTTCCGGCTGGCGAGCCCAGCCTTTGGCAAAGCAATAGCCGATACAGAGTACCGCCCACTCGTAGTTGTTGTCCAGATGCGGCAACGCACCTGCGTGGGTGAGTTTTTCGCGTATGGCTTTGGCTTCGCTGCTGGAAATAATGTGTTTGTCGCTAATCAGGGTATGGAAATAGTCGGAATCCCACTGGCGGTTGTCTGGCAGCAGATACATGTATTGTTCCTTTAATTATTCGAAATAAACATCGGCAGTTACACGTGAACATGCGCCCGCGCTGTCCAGTGATTCGGCTTCCACCAGATAGGTGCGGCCGATATGCGGGTCGAGACGGCGGTACACTTCGGGGGTGATTTCGGTGTCCTGCGACAACAAAATCACCTGCTGTTCCAGCCCACTCCAATGCTTGAACAAACCTTCTCGGTGGCCCTCATCCAAACGTGCCAAAGGGGTATCGATGACAAAGGGGGCAGGATAGTGGGTAACTTCCGCCAATGCCGACACCAGCGACATAATCAGAATTTGCATTTGTCCGGCCGACAAATCGACCTGCGCTTCCCTGCCGTCGCGGCCGTAAAGCCCCATCCTTCCGTCGGCTTCGATGCTGATTTTGTGGATGCGGTCATCGTGTGCAATGGTGCGGTTGATGCGGGTGGCGGTTTCACCGATTTCACCCGCCTTTTGCCGCATTAGAGCATCGGTCAATGCGGCAATAACTTTTTCTACCTGTCCCGCACGGCGCGACTTCACCATCAGCGGGTTGCTGTCGCTGATTTTGTCTTGCAGTTTGCTGACTTCATCCTTTTTGCGCCGGCATTCTTTTTCTTTTTCCAACACGTTGCTTTTCAGGCTGCCCGAACGTTCTTTCAGTATATCGGCCTGCTTGTTCGCCTGTTTGAGCTGTTCCACCAGTTCGTCTTTGTTGCTGCCTTTGAGCAGCTCCAATTCTTCCAAGACTTGTTTTTGTTCGCTCCGCCGCTGTTCGATATCGGCCAGCAGGCTGCCTATCCTTCCTTGTGGCATACCCTGTATGCGGCTGATTTCGTTTTGGATTTCAGCATGGGCGTTTTTCGAGAGATAGTTGTGCTCGATAGTTTCGGCGCAATTTTCAGGCAACGGGTAAAATAATTCGTTCCAGCATTCGGCTACAGCTTCCTTCATCAGCGGGTCTTCCAAAATGGCGCAAGCCGAACGCCCCAATACTTCTTTGACTTTGCCGCTGCCGACAAACGCGCTCCAAAAATCGTTTACCCGTCCCGCAATCTGCTCCCTGCCGGCTTCATGGTGCAGGCGGTTGGCTTCTCGTTCGAGTTTGATTTTTAGCGCGTTCAGGCCGTCTGAAGGCAGGAAGGCCAGCGGCATGGCTTTAACCGCCGCCTTGACCTTCGCATTGAAATCGTCCATTTCCTTCTCCAGCCGTTCCCGCTGCATCAGCAAATCCTGCGAAGTGCGGATGTCGCTGCCGCCGCCGATCTGCTGTTGCAGCCTGCTTCTTTCCGCATCCCAATGCGCCCATTCCTGTTGTACTTTTTCCCATTCTTCACGGAATACATCATATTGCACTTGGGCAGAAGTCAATGCGCTTTCGGCTTTGTCCAAATCTTCCTGCATCTTTTTGCCCGCGTTCTCGGAAATGCAGCGTTTGCGGTAATCGCCAAGGCTGTCTGCAAGCCGCGTCAGCAGGGTTACGCCCAACAGGCCTTTCAGGGCGGTATTGAGCCACATACCCGTGCCGCTGCGTTCTGCAGCCTGCACGATTTTTTCGCCGTCGAAAAAGAAAAACGGCGCATAATCGAACGGCAGGGCGTAAGTGTTGAGATATTTGTCCAATTCGGCTAAATCGACAGGCAGGTAGCGGTCGTCAACCAGCACGTCTGCCCGCGTTTCGGTGCTTTCGCGTTCAAATTGCCTTTTCTCATTGAAATGCCATTTCCGGCGGATTTTCAGGCCGCAAATCTTACCTTGCCGCCGTTGGCGGATTTCAATTTCCAGCTCGATGCGGTATCGGCCGTATTGCGGCGCTGCTTTGTGATGCAGGGCAGCCTGCAGGAAATTCGGGTAATTGACATCTTTGCTGTTCAAGCCGGCCCGCTGCAAATGGCTGACCGCATCCGCGTCATACAGGCACAGGTAAACCGCTTCCAACAAAGTGGTTTTGCCGTGCCCGTTCATCGCGCCGATTAAAACAATGTTCTGCCCGTTTTTCGGTTCGGGAAAGGAGAAGGCCGCTTCTTGGTAGGATTTGAAATTAAGCAGCCTGATTGAATGTATCCACATATTCAGCCCCAATATTTCCTGTTTTCAAAAACTTCATCGAATACTTCGGTCATGCCGCGTTTGCGGATCCGTTCCTGTTGCTCGCGCTCCCATGCCGCCAAATCGGCCAGCGCATCGGGCGATACACCATGTTCGGCAGCGATTTTCTCTATCAGGTTTCTGGCATTTTCATCACTCCACAGCAGCAAATCAGCCACCTGTTCCCGTGTTTCCGTCTTCATTTTTATTCCTTGAGTAAGTGTTAATCAGATCTTCCGTCCAAATTCGCTTGATTAGGTCGATTTCGTCCTGCGAAATCAGTTCTTCGCCGAAAGCAGCCTGCACTTTTAGCAGCTTCGCCAGCATTTCCTGCCGCGCTGCGATGGTGAACGGGCCGGGGATGTGTTTGCCGCCTTTGAACGTGAGTTTTCCGTTGCGCCGTTCGGCCTGGCGGTATTCGGGTTTGTTGCGGATGTCCACCAGCCAGTCGCGGTATTCGATTAACGGTGTGAATTCGGTTTTCCCCGCGTCCACAAAGCCCTGCAGGCTTCTGTCCTTATTGACCACCGTGCACGTCCAGCAGCCGAAGCGGCTGGAATTGGTGCCGCAACCGGGGGCTTCTTCCTGCGACAGCACAATCGGACATTCGCCGCCGGCGGCTTCGCGGTAGAGCTTGATTAAATCGCTGTGTGCGCCTCCCCAGGGCGGGTCGTTGGCAGCAAGGAATTCCCACACGTCGTCGGTACTCAAATCGACAATCGGTCGGTACACCAACGCGTTTTTCAAATCACTGTGCGGGGTCAGATTGCTGTTTTCCAAGTTTTGGTGGCTTTCGATACTTGCTTTGCGGGTGGCAGATTCGTCTTTGCGCACGCCCAGTACGATGATGGCTTTGCCGTTTTCGTTTACTTTTTGCAGGATGTAGCCGCTAGTAGGCTGGATTTTCAGGCGGTCGGTGCACCAGCGCATTGAGCGGTTAGGCGTGGGGTAGCCTTTGCCGATGAGTAGCGTCCAAAAGGTGTCCTGCAATTTCGGCACGGTGATTTCGCCGCTGACGGGCAGCCTGAAAATTTCAGCGGCACGCAGAATTTCTGCCAAAGATTGGCGCATGTGTTTCACTACCAGCGGGCTTTCCACCAGCGTGTCGTTGGAAATGAAGAACACCTGCCGCGTCCGCAGCATCGGCGGCAGCGAAAGCAGCATGTCAAACACCAAATGGGCGACAAGGGTGCTGTCCTTGCCGCCTGAAAAGGTAACAATCCAAGGGTAGTGCTGCGTTTCGCTTAAATATTCTTCAGTGATGTTTTGGCGTATAGCGTCGAACGGGTTGGCAGGGTGTATGGGTATTACGGTCATTTTTATACATATTTCTTATTTGCACCTAAAACAGGTGCATGCGTGATTGTACCTAAAATCGGAGCGCATGAGAAATATTCGTTTGTCGGTACACTCTGCCGAACACACCTATTTGCGACAACTCCTTATCCGCAGAAGATTGGATTTGGGGTTGTCGCAGCGTGCATTGGCGGAACGGATGAATGTGGTGCATTCGTTCGTAGGAAAAGTGGAAACAGGTGACAGGCGGCTGGATATCTTTGAGTTTATTGATTATTGCCGCGCATTGAATTGGCAACCGGAGGAGGTATTGCAAAGTTTGCAGGAGGAAGCGGTATGAAAGATTTGGCAGCATTATTAAAATATGCGGAACAATTCCGCAGCCTGCATACAAGTTTTACACAAGCAAACAACCGTGCCCCGCATAAATTCATCCTTCTATACAGTTTATGCCTGCTGTATGAATCAGGCAGCCTGCACACAGAAAAAATTGATTTTTCGGATACGCTTTTGGAAGAATGGCAGGCAATATTCAGACAGTAATGGCAGCGGTGGGTGGCAAACGCATACCACCAAGAAAATTTCGGCATGCCGCTCTACCACATGAGGACCGAGCCGTTTTGGTATTTTTGTGTCAAACCTGGTATGGAAGATGCATTCGAACAAAAAAACCGCATGAAGGCTTTATCCAGCCTGCGTCAAACTGTTTCGGGCGTAGAAATCGATGCACTACTCGCACGGCTGCTTCGGCAGGCCGAAACGCGGGTGGTGCTGCAGGATGTGCTGTTGGCACAATTGTTTGAAATCTTATGAGCAGGGAAACGAGTGAAATTTAAAGTGCAGGCTGCTTTTTCATCACCCCAAAAGCAGCAGCCGTAGGTCGGATTCTCGAATCCGACATTTTCCAACAGCGTTTTTTTCGGAAACGATAGACGCGTCAATGTTTTTGTTGGATACGAGTATTCAACCTACATTTCTACTTCTGGATTCCCGCCTGCGAGGGAATGACGGCGGAGGTTTCGGCAAAATTGCTCCTCCCGTTTTCAGACGGCCTCTGCCATCTCCCTTCTACATCTCTTCCAATTTCGCAAACTTGGTATCTAGCTCTTTTACGCCCTGTTTGCCGAAGTTGATGGTCAGTCGGGCGGATTCGCCTTTGTCCACGGCATCGATGATGACGCCGGTGCCGAATTTGGCGTGGCGGACGTTTTGGCCGATGCGGAAGCCTGCGTAGGTTTGCGGCTGTTTGAAGTCGTCGAGGATTTTGTCTTTGAACGTGGCGGTTTGGCGTGTGTTGCCGTAGCTGTCGTAGACGGGTTTTTTGACGGACAGGTAGTGCAATACTTCGGGCGGGATTTCTTCGACGAAGCGGGAGACGATGCCGAATTGGGTTTGTCCGTGCAGCATGCGTTGTTGCGCCATGGTGATGTAGAGGCGTTTACGGGCGCGGGTGATGGCGACGTACATGAGGCGGCGTTCTTCTTCGAGGCCGCCGCGTTCGGCGAGGCTCATTTCGCTGGGGAAACGGCCTTCTTCCATGCCGGTGAGGAAGACGGCGTTAAATTCCAAGCCTTTGGAGGCGTGGACGGTCATCAGTTGGACGGCTTTTTCGCCTGCGCCTGCTTGGTTTTCGCCGGATTCGAGGGCGGCGTTGCTGAGGAAGGCGAGGATGGGGAAGGCGGGGTCGTCTGAAATGTTTTCAGGCAGGGTTTCAAAGTTGCTGTCTTCGGGTTTGAACTCGATGGCGGCGTTGACGAGTTCGTCGAGGTTGTCGAGGCGGTCTTGGTTGTCGCCTTTTTGGGTTCGGTAGTGTTCGGTCAGGCCGCTGTCTTTGAGGATGCCGACGATGATTTCGGACAGGGGCAGTTGTCCGACTTGGTTGCGCAGGGCTTCAATGAGGCGGACGAAGGCGACGATTTTGGTGGCTTTTGCGCCGGCGTTGCAGGCTGCCTGCCAGAGGGTGATGCCTTGTTCGTTTGAGGCCGTCTGAAGGTTTTCGATGGTGCGTGCGCCGATGCCGCGCGGTGGGAAGTTAATCACGCGCAAGAGGGCGTTGTCGTCGTCGGGATTGACGGCGAGGCGCAGGTAGGCGAGGGCGTGTTTGATTTCTTGGCGTTCGTAAAAGCGCAGGCCGCCGTAGATTTTGTAGGGGATGCCGCTGCGGAACAGGCTTTGTTCGATGACGCGGGATTGGGCGTTGCTGCGGTAGAGGACGGCGATTTCGTCCAAATTCCAGCCTTCGCGTTCGAGGGCTTTGGTTTCGTCCACGATGAATTGGGCTTCTTCGAGGTCGGTAAAGGCGGAGTAGTAGCGGATTTTATCGCCTGCTTCGGCGTCGGTGCGCAGGTTTTTGCCGAGGCGTTCGTCGTTGTTTTCGATGACGGCGTTGGCGGCGGCGAGGATGTTGCCGACAGAGCGGTAGTTTTGTTCGAGTTTGACGGGCGCGTCGATGTGGAATTCTTCCATCAGCGCGGTCATGTTGCCGACGTTTGCGCCGCGGAAGCGGTAAATGCTTTGGTCGTCATCGCCGACGGCAAACACTGCTGCGTGGTTGCCGGCGATTAATTTGAGCCAGGCGTATTGCAGCTTGTTGGTGTCTTGGAACTCGTCGACCAGAATGTGGTTGAAGCGGTTTTGGTAGTGTTGGCGCAGGATTTCGTTGCTTTGCAGCATTTCGTAGCTGCGGAGCATGAGTTCGGCGAAATCGACTACGCCTTCGCGTTGGCAGATTTTGTCGTATTCGGCGTAGCACTCAATCATGCGGCGTGTGTGCGGATCGGGCGCGCTCAATACGGAAGCGCGCAAGCCGGATTCTTTTTGCGCGTTGATAAAGCCTTGCAATGAACGCGGTGCGATGATTTCTTCGGCGATGTTGAGGCTTTTGAGCAGACGTTTGATGAGGGAGAGTTGGTCGCCGCTGTCGAGGATTTGGAAGGAAGAGGGCAGGCCTGCGTCGCGGTGGTGCAGGCGCAAAAAGCGGTGGCAGAGGCCGTGGAACGTGCCGAGCCACATGGCGCGGACGTTGACTGGAATCATTGCGCCCAAACGGGTCTGCATTTCTTTGGCGGCTTTGTTGGTAAACGTTACCGCCATAATGCTGTGCACGCTGGCTTGTCCGCTTTGCAACAGCCAGGCGATACGCGTGGTCAGCACGCGCGTTTTGCCGCTGCCTGCGCCTGCCAAAACGAGGGCGGATTGCGGCGGCCAGGTTACGGCGGAGAGTTGTTCGGGGTTTAAGCCTTGCAGGAGGTTGGGGGCGGATTCGTTGGGAAACATGAAGAGGCCGTCTGAAAATAAATGGGAATGCGATATTTTAAAGGAAATACAAAAGGCCGTCTGAAAAGATGTTTCAGACGGCCTTTGTGTTGGAAGCCGATTAGAACGGACGTACTTCCAAACCGAACATACGGCGAGCGGTGTTCAGCATTTGGCAGCTGAAGCCCCACTCGTTGTCGTACCATGCGAACACTTTAACCATTTTGCCTGCGGTGACTTTAGTCAGCGTAGAGTCAAATGTGCTGGCTTGGGTAGTGTGGTTGAAGTCCATGGAAACCAGCGGCAGGGTATTGTAGGCCAATACGCCTTTCAGACGGCCTTCTTCGGAAGCGGCTTTCATCAGCGCGTTGATTTCTTCGGCGGAAGTGTCGCGACCTGCTTGGAAGCTCAGGTCAACCAGGGAAACGTTGACGGTCGGTACGCGGATGGCGAGGCCGTCGAGTTTGCCTTTCAGGTCCGGCAATACCAAACCGACGGCTTTGGCAGCACCGGTTTTGGTCGGAATCATGTTTTCCACGCCGCTACGCGCACGGCGCAGGTCTTTGTGGCGTACGTCGGTGACGGTTTGGTCGTTGGTCAGCGCGTGGATGGTGGTCATCACGCCGTTTACGATACCGATGTTTTCGTTCAATACTTTGGCAACAGGTGCCAGGCAGTTGGTGGTACAAGACGCGTTGGAGATAACGGTCATGTCGTCGGTAATCACGTCGTCGTTTACGCCGTAAACGATGGTTGCGTCAACGTCATCGCCGCCGGGAGCGGAAATCAGCACTTTTTTCGCGCCGCTTTCCAAGTGGATTTTGGCTTTCTCTTTGCTGGTGAACGCGCCGGTACATTCCATTACCAAGTCAACGCCCAATTCGCCCCATGGCAATTCGGCTGGGTTGCGGGTGGAGAAGTAAGGGATTTTTTTACCGTCGATGATGAGGTGTTTTTCATCATGGGAAACATCGGCGTCAAAGCGGCCGTGAACAGTGTCGAATTTGGTCAGGTGAGCATTGGTCTCGATGCTGCCGCTGGCATTGATGGCAACGATGTCGAGTTGGTCTTGCAGTTTGTAGTCGAAAATAGCGCGCACTACTTGGCGGCCGATGCGGCCGTAACCGTTGATGGCAACTTTGATACCCATGGCTTTTCCTCTTCTTTTGGGTTTGGGTTGTGGATTGAATGGCGGCAATTATAGCAAAAATGTAGTGCTGTGTAATTAATGTTTTATTGAAATTTTTTGGTTTGATTATTTTTAATTGTGGATAATTAGAGTAGAAATGCAGGTTTAAATTTAATGTTATTTAATATTTTTTGAAATTTTATTTTTATTAATTCCATTTTTTGGTGTTTTGTGTCCGTTTTAAATCACGGTAATGAAGGAAACGGGAAAAGGTGGATTGTTTTTGTTTATATTAAACGGAATTTTGGGACGGTTTCTTGATTACAACATGCAACAGTGAAATTTTCAGACGGCCCGGATTGGACGGAAGGAAAACAGGCCGTCTGAAACATTTTGATGACGGGGGATTTGAATGCGTTGGGTTGCCGCTTTTCCTTACGGGATAAGGGAAAGGCGGTTTGCGGCGAGGGCGGTTGTCAGTGGGAAGGGGAGGGAAAAACGGGGCTTGGGTGTTGCGTTTGGCTTGTATATAAAGAAGTGTATGAAGATTTTAGTCGTAGTGCATGAAGATTTTCCTTGCGATTTTAATGCAATACTGACTTGCCAACAGTGTTAAATTTTTTTACGATAAGGTCAGATTATGTTTGCATGGCCATAAGCGGTGCATTCTTTAAATACCGGATATTATCCTTGTCCGAATATCTATTTTAACCGGCCGGTTTGTCCGACCTGATTTCTAAATATATACGCGCAAGGCCGGGAGGCCTTGACGACACTCGATTTTTAAGAGGTTCATCGTGTCAAATTCTCAATCCAGCGAACGCGCGACGTTTAGCAGTCGCCGTGCCTTTATGTTTGCCGCCATCGGCTCGGCCGTGGGCTTAGGCAACATTTGGCGTTTCCCTTACATCGCCTTCGACAACGGCGGCGGTGCTTTCGTCCTCCCTTATTTGGTTGCGCTGTTGACGGCGGGTATTCCACTGTTGCTGCTCGACTATGCCATCGGCCACCGTTACCGCGGTTCGCCTCCTTTGGCCTTCCGCCGCCTCGGCCGTTGGTTTGAGCCGGTGGGTTGGTGGAACTTTCTGACCAACGTCATCATCTGTATCTACTACGCCGTGATTGTCGGCTGGGCGGCAAGCTATGCCTATTATTCTTTGACTTCGGCATGGGGTACGGATCCGCAGACCTTCTTCTTCAAAGACTTCCTGCAAATGGCCGATGCCAAAGACTTGGGCTTGGATTTTGTCGGCAAAGTTGCCGGTCCGTTGATTGCCGTGTGGGTGTTTACGCTGGCGATTATGGCTTTGGGCGTGCAAAAAGGTGTGGCCGGTGCGTCCACATTCTTCATGCCTTTGTTGGTGGTAATGTTTGTCATCATGGTGGGCATTGCGCTGACTCTGCCGGGTGCGGCAAAAGGTTTGGACGCTTTGTTTACGCCTGACTGGAGCCGCTTGGCGGATCCGAAAGTCTGGGTAGCCGCATATGGTCAGATCTTCTTCTCGCTCTCCATCTGCTTCGGCATCATGATTACTTATTCTTCTTACCTGAAGAAAAAAACCGACTTGGGCGGCACCGGCTTGGTTGTCGGCTTTGCCAACAGCAGCTTTGAGTTGCTCGCCGGTATCGGCGTATTTGCCGCATTGGGCTTTATGGCTCAAGCCGCAGGCAAAGAAGTCAGCGAAGTGGCATCCAACGGTATCGGCTTGGCGTTTATCGCGTTCCCGACCATCATCAACCAAGCGCCGATGGGCGCGTTGATCGGCGTGTTGTTCTTCGGCTCGCTGGTGTTTGCCGGTGTAACTTCTATGATTTCCATCGTTGAAGTAATTGTGGCTGCAATTCAAGACAAAATGAACATCGGACGTGTCAGCGCAACGTTGATTGCTGGCGTTCCCATGGCGATTATTTCCACCTTGCTGTTCGGTACGACCACCGGCCTGCCTGTGTTGGACGTATTGGACAAATTCATCAATACTTATGGCATTGTGGCTTCCGGTTTTGTTTACGTTTTGGCGATTGTCTTGTTGAACAAGCTGCCGGAACTGCGTAACCACTTGAACGCGCTGTCTTCCATCCGTGTCGGCAAAGTGTGGACAGCCAGCGTGGTGGTTACCGTCGCCATGCTCGGCTATATGCTTTATCAGGATACTGCCGGCCTCCTAAAAGAGAATTACAGCGGCTATCCTGACAGCTTCCTCAATATCTTTGGTTGGGGCATGGTGGGCGCCATCCTCGTATTGTCGGTCTTGCTGTCATTCTTGCCGTGGGAACACGGTCAGGGCTTCAACGTCAAAGACGAACATGAACACGAACGTGAAGGAGACGAATAATGAGTACTTCAGCCATTATTATGATGCTTGTCGCATTGATCGTCATTTGGGGCGGATTCATCGTCTCCGTCCTGCGCCTGCCTAAAGAATAAGGTTTGAGCAAATGAAAAGGCCGTCTGAAAGTCATTTTTCAGACGGCCTTTTTGTTACATAGCAAGGGACGGAAGAGGGGGAATCATCTTGGTGGACGGCATGTGCGAGATTTTTAATAATGGATGACCGGGTATGATGTATAAATTATATCTATTTGTTTTAAAAAGATTTAAATACGATTATCGTGTTAATAAACCGTTGTTCCCTTCAATCTTTGCCCGCTGTTTTCTTTGTTCTAGAATAGAGTCCGCAATGCCTTTTATGAGGCATTAGGTACAGTATCCGTTTATTTGTTAAGGAGAATTTCATGGCTAAAGTACATCAACCAAGTAAAGAAAGTGATTCTGAAGATTTTGTTATCCGCCTCGATCCGCGCGAGTGGGACGGTACTTTTTCAGGAGAAGGCAAAGGGCCTAATGATGGCTATGACGATGATCATATCATCCGCCTTGATCCGCGTGAGTGGGAAGGTTTTGAGCCTGCACAGCCGGCCGCGAAGCCGATATTGGAATCCAAAGCTTTCGATGGAGATGAGCTTTTGAGCCGTGAGTTTGGTGAGGCTGATCCTCTTGATTCTTCTGCTGGTCTTTCCTCAGACAATGCGACCTATTCAAACAATGGTACAGGTTCATCTGCGTTGGATACCATTCATGATTTAGCAGAGGCTTCTATTTTCAAACTGTAATCGTTCCATAATATAAAAGGCCGTCTGAAACCGATATGTGTTTCAGACGGCCTTTTTGTGTATGGTCATCGGGACGAAGCCTAACTCATCATCCAAATTACCAAATGCACCATGGTTGGGCCAAACAATACCATAAACAGTCCGGCCAAAATCATGGTCAGGCTGGCCATTACGCCTTCAGTTTCATGGCGTTGTCCGGCGCGCGATGTGCCGAAGCCGTGGGCGGCATTGCCGAATGCCACGCCGTTGGCGGTACGGAAGCGGATACGGGTGAAGGCTAAAAACAGGTCGCCGAATATCATGCCGACAAAGCCAGTGATGATGGTGAACAGGGAAACGAGCGAGGCTGAACCGTGGATTTCGCTGGCGAGGACGACGGCAAACGGCGTGGAGATGGAGCGCGCCATTAGGCTGTTGGTTACTTCGTTGTTGAAGTGGAACATATGGCTCATGAGGAATGCGCTGACTACGCCGACAAACATGCCCACCATAATGGCGATGGAGAGGATGGGCAGCTGGCGGCGGATGACTTCGCGGTTTTCATAAATGGGGACGGCAAAGGCAACGGTAACCGGAGTGAGCAGGAAGACGATGCCTTGGGTATATTTGTGGTAGGTGTCGTAATTGACGCCGAATGCCAGCAGCAGGAGGATGGTGCTGACGGAGACGGTAACGACGGGGGAGAAAATCATTAAGGGTTTTTTGCGGTGGATTTTTTTGGCAACGACATAGGCAAAGCAAGTCCAGATGAAGCAGGCGAGGGCAGTGTAGTCCATTTTTATTCTCTATTTTTAGGAGTGGAGTTTTTTGTAGAGGCGGCGTTTCCAGCGGTAGCAGAAATCGAGAGTCAGGGCGGTGCTGATCATCACGAGCGCGGTGCCGACGGCGATGGTCAAAATCAGCTGCCAACCTTCGGACATCAGCAGGTCTTGATATTGCAAGACGGAAACCATGATGGGGATGAAGAAAAAGACGAGTTCGCCCAATGCCCATTTTGCGCCGCGATCAACCATGCCCGGGCGGATGATGCCGAGCCCTAAAAGGGCGAGCATGAGGAACAAGCCCAATACGCCTGAAGAAACAGGCAGATGCGTGAAGCGGACGATAAGGTCGGAGACGCCCCATACTGCGCCGATGATGGCAAGCTGCAAGGCCGTCTGAAAAAATCTGGTGAGGGAATCCATGATATGGGTGTGTGTTGAATGAAAGGCTTGATTATAGAAACCTAATTTCTGCATAATATGAATTATTAAACGAATAATCATGCCTTAGAGGAATAATGGATTTCAAAAGCCTGCATTGTTTTGCCGAACTCATCCGCCTGCAAAGTTTTTCGGCCACGGCTTCCGCGTTGAATTTGACGCAGCCGACGGTCAGCAAAATCATCCAGTCTTTGGAAGAAGAATTGGGCGTGCCGCTTTTGTGCAGAGAAAACGGACGCAAAAAGCGGCAGGTGCAGCCGACCGCAATCGGCGAAGAAGTCTATCGCCATGCGTTAAACCTTTTACACGAACGCGATTTGCTGCTGGCCCGCGTTGACGATTACCGCCATGTCAAAAGCGGGACGCTGCGTTTGGGTTTGGCCTTGTTCGGCAGCGATTTGCTCAGTCATGCGCTGTTTGATTTCCACCAAAAATGGCCGGACATAGAATTGTCGTTTTTGGAACAAGGTTCGCTCGCCATCGAGCAATCCCTGCGCAACAACGAACTCGATGCCGGGCAGCTGCTCGCGCCGGTTCACGAAGACTTCGACAGCATCACGTTGTGCGACTATCCGCTGGTGGTCTTGATGCCGAAAAATCGGGCGAGACACGATGCGCTGACGCTCAAAAGCCTGCAACACGAGCCCTTCATCCTTTTTGGTGCAGGCTTTTCCCTCAACGAAACCATTCAGACGGCCTGCCGCAATCAAGGTTTTACGCCCAACGTTGTCTGCCGTACCGGACAATGGAATTTGGTCGCCGACATGGTGGCGCACAATATGGGCATTGCCTTGTTACCCGAATACTATGCCCGAAAAATCAATCCCGATGTCTTTGCCGCCATTCCTTTGGTCGAACCCGAAATCCGCTGGCAGCTCACCATGGCATGGAAGAAACACCAACGCCCGACGCCGGCCTTAAGGGCTTGGTTGGACGTGGTCAGGGAAGCGTTCGGCAGGCGAAACAAATAAAATCAAATCATCAGGCCGTCTGAAAAAAAAGGGTGTCGTTATCACCCGCTTTCAGACGGCCTTTCCCGTTAAAAATGGTAAAACGGCCTAAAAAAGAGTAGAATATGCACCGTTTACAACTCTGCGCCTCTCAGCAGGCTCGAATTATGGACCTTCCCAGTTCGCCTTTGAACTTCCCATCAGACACACAACAACCATAATCATCCCGCCGAAATGCCTCCCCGCGTCCGGCGGGCGGAGCATTTATGAGCATCGAACAAACCCCTCCGAATCTCGACCATACCCCCGACAATGAAGCGGTGGAAGACCGCATTTCTGACGATCGCATCTCTGACGATATCGACCGCATCCACGCCTTATGCGAAATCCTCGAGCCGTCCTTTGAACAAATCGAAGCAGGCGTGCCGATTGAAGACGAAAGCCTGCGTGACAAGTTCACCGAGCTGACCGTCCTCTTGGCCGAGTTGCACCCTGCCGACGTGGCCGCCGTCTTGGAATCCCTGCCGCCGCGCGAGCGTAACATCGTCTGGCTTTTGGTCGCCCCTGAAGACGACGGCGAAGTCTTGCTGGAAGTATCCGACGCCGTACGCGAAACGCTGATCGAGTCCATGGACAAAGACGAGCTGTTGGCCGCCGTCGATGATTTGGACGCAGACGAATTGGCAGAACTGGCAGACGACCTGCCGCACCAAGTGGTGTACGAAGCGCTGCAAACGCGTGATGAAGAAGAACGCGAGCAGGTCAAAGCGGCGATGTCTTACGAAGATAACCAAGTCGGCGCGATTATGGACTTTGAATTGGTCAGCATCCGCGCCGATGTGGCGTGTGAAGTCGTGTTGCGCTACTTGCGCCGTTTCGACAGCCTGCCCGACCATACCGACAAGATTTTCGTGGTTGATGAAAACGACGTGTTGCAAGGCGTGCTGCCCATCCGCAAACTCTTGGTCGCCGACCCCGAAGACATGGTGGCGGACGTGATGGCCACCGATGTCGTGCGCTTCCGTCCCGAAGACGACGTGGAAGAAGCGGCACAGGCGTTTGAACGTTATGACTTGGTCACCGCGCCGGTTGTCGATGAAAACAAAAAGCTGATCGGCAGGATCACCATTGACGAAATGGTGGACGTGATCCGTGAAGAATCCGAAGCCGACATGTTTAACATGGCCGGTTTGCAAGAAGAAGAGGACTTGTTCGCCCCGATTTGGGACTCGGTGAAAAACCGCTGGATGTGGCTTGCCATCAACCTGTGTACCGCCTTTATCGCCAGCCGCGTAATTGGCGCATTTGAAGGCAGTATCGAGAAAATCGTCGCACTGGCTGCGCTGATGCCCATCGTCGCCGGCATCGGCGGCAACTCCGGCAACCAAACCATCACCATGATCGTCCGCGCCATGGCAATGGGACAAATGACCAGTACGCAGGCAGGCCGCCTGCTGAAAAAAGAAGTCGGCGTCGCCCTCGTCAACGGCATTATTTGGGGCACGGTAATGGGCGTGATTTCATGGCTGCTCTACGGCAACATCGGCATTGGTTTGGTCATGGTGGCCGCGATGACCTTGAACCTTTTGCTGGCCGCGACCGTCGGCGTCCTCATTCCCGTCATGATGGACAAAGCCGGACGCGACCCGGCATTGGGCAGCTCGGTGCTGATTACCGCGGTTACCGACTCCGGCGGCTTCCTGATTTTCTTGGGATTAGCAACCATGTTCCTGTTGTAATAGGAAAAAAAAGACGTGTTCGATACGTCCTTTTCAAACCGTTTAAAAGGCCGTCTGAAATTTCAATTTTCAGACGGCCTTTGCTGTTTTTTAAAGCTTTACATCATGAGGGCGTTTAGTTTTGGGGCTGACGTAGATTAGCCCCTTGTTTAAAGCGAAGTCAGAAAAGTCAGAAATCCCAATATCACGCCGACTGCGTTGGGTATAATCAGAATCCAGTCTTTCCGGGGTTCTTTGCTCCAACCGTACAAAACCCAAATCAGACAGGATACTGCTGCAAACAGGGGTTGCCACGGCTGCGCCTTTGCCCCTTGCATATTGGCGATAATTTGGGGGATATAGGCGACAAATACGAAAATACCTATTGCCGCTCCTATGCTGCCGACAACGGTATTGAATTTTGCTTTGCTTATCATGCTGGTAAGTCTCCTTTTAATATGAAAATCGAGGCGGTAGATAATATGGGCAGGCTGACTCAGCCGAGGGAACAGCCGCAGCCGCAATGATGTTCGTGGCCTTGGCCATGTTCGTCCGAATCTTCGGCAAGCAGGGCTTCGTAGTCGCCGCTTTCAATCAGGCTGACCAGTTCTGCCGGACTTTCCGCGCCTTCTACCTAGTCGCAGGATAAATAACTCTATTCTACCGCAAAATATGTATGTCATCATCCATCATTTGGCCTTGGCTGCCGATGAGGTTTTCGAGGGCTCTGTCGAGCTGGACGAAAGCTATTTCGGCGGACAGCGTAAAGGCAGACGTGGTCGAGGTGCGGCAGGAAAAGTGGTTGTCTTCGGCATTCTGAAACGCAACGGACGGGTCTATACCGTTGTGGTGGATAATGCCAAGTCTGAAACGTTATTCCCTGTCATCAAAAAGAAAATCATGCCGGACAGCATTGTTTACACGGATAGCCTGAGCAGCTATGATAAGTTGGACGTGAGCGGTTTTATCCATTACCGCATCAACCATTCCAAGGAATTTGTCGACCGTCAGAACCACATTAACGGCATTGAGAATTTTTGGAATCAGGCAAAACGTTTCTTGCGAAAATACAACGGAATCGATCGCAAATCTTTCCCGCTGTTCTTGAAAGAATGCGAATTTCGATTTAACTTCGGCACACCGTCTCAACAGCTTAAAATCCTGCGAGATTGGTGTGGAATTTAGGGCTAATCTACGTCAGCCCCTTAGTTTTTGATGACGTTTACGGCGTAATGGGCAGTAGTGTTACGGCGGGCTTGGGCGCGCATCATATAGACCTGCACTTTATATTTGCCCGATTGGGTAGCGATACCGTCAAATTTATCGCCTTGTGCCGAACCGTTAAATACGGCTTCATCGTCTTTGGGTGCCCATACGTTGAAATAGGCGTTAGGGCTGCCGGTTTTACTGATGCGCAGGCGGTCGCCCTTGCGTACGGAGAACAAATGCTCGGCGGTTTGATAGCCGGTGATTTTGCCGGAAAAACGCTGCTTGGTTTGTTTGTGTGCCGAAGCTGGTTTTGAAGCTTCCGCTTTAGGCGTGGCGGCATTTGAATAAGTGGTAAACAGTAAGGGAAGGGCGGCTAACAAGAGAAATTTTTTTCATGGGTTGGGTCTCCGAATGTGGGGCGCCAATATGGCACTCATTTTGATAACCCATCAGTATGTTCATATTTTTATAAAGCCAAAGCCGAATAGGGCAATATTCATTTTTTCAATCAGGCCGTCTGAAAACAAATATTATTCAGACGGCCTTTTCTGATAATATAACAACGAATTATTCCTTTCGGAGCCGTTATGACCTTCCCGCCACTCAAATCTCCCCTGAAATTTTACGCCGTTGTTCCCACTGCTGACTGGGTCGAGCGCATGGTCAAAGCAGGTGCCGACACGGTGCAACTGCGCTGTAAAATCCTGCATGGCGACGAGTTGAAACGCGAAATCGAACGTTGCGTCGTAGCCTGTCAAAACAGTGCAACCCAGCTTTTCATCAACGACCACTGGCGCGAAGCGATTGCCGCAGGTGCATACGGCGTGCATCTCGGGCAGGAAGACATGGACACTGCCGACCTAGCCGCGATTGAAGCTGCCGGTTTGCGCTTGGGCTTGAGTACGCACTCTGTTGCCGAACTCGATCGCGCCTTGTCCGTACAACCTAGCTACGTCGCCAGCGGCGCGATTTTTCCGACCACGACCAAACAAATGCCCACCGCCCCGCAAGGCTTGGAGAAACTGCGCGAATATGTGAAACAGGCTCGCGGCATACCCGTCGTCGCCATCGGCGGCATCGATTTGAACAACGCTGAAGATGTACTTGCCACCGGCGTTTCCTCCCTCGCCGTCGTCCGCGCCGTTACCGAAGCGGAAAATCCCGAAGCCGTGGTTAAAGCGTTTCAGGCTTTGTGGGATGAATAAGGCCGTCTGAAAATAAGAAGTCTGACAAGAGGAGCAGCATTATGAAGATTATATTAAACAATGAAGCCATCACATTAAACGGCACAACCGTTGCCGACCTTATCGCCCAAACCGCGCCGCAGAAACCGTTTGCCGTTGCCGTCAATACCCAGTTTGTCGCCAAAGGCGCGTATGCGGAAACGGTTTTAAACGAAAACGACAAAGTGGACATTGTGCGCCCCGTAGTCGGCGGATAAGCGGTTTTACTGCGTGTATAGCTGCGCTATTGGTTTAATGCTGAGAAAAGGAAAAGAAATGTTTATCGTATCGTTGGAATATATTAAAGACTTGGCTGCGGTTGAAACCTACCTGTCCGAGCATATTGCGTATCTTGAACGGTATTATCAAGCAGGTGTATTTGTGATGTCTGGACGCAAACAGCCGCGGACAGGCGGCATTATCCTGATGAAAGCATCAGGCAGGGAACAGGTGGAAAAGTTAATTGCAGAAGACCCATTTCACCGAGAAGGCGTAGCGAAATACACAATTACCGAGTTTATTCCGACTAAGGTCGCGGAAGGACTTGAAAACTATTTGGAAACTATCTGAACCGATTTTTCAGAAGGCTATCGCCCCAAAAATAATATTACAAAGGAATCCATCATGTTTACCCTATATGGAGAAACTTTCCCTTCACGGCTGCTACTCGGTACGGCTGCTTATCCGACGCCGGAAATCCTCAAGCAGTCTGTTCAAATCGCGCAACCGGCGATGATTACCGTTTCATTGCGCCGCGCCGGCAGCGGCGGCGAAGCGCACGGGCAGGGTTTTTGGTCGTTGTTGGAAGAAATGGGTGTGCCTGTGTTGCCCAATACCGCAGGCTGTCAAAGCGTACAGGAAGCTGTGACCACTGCGCAAATGGCGCGCGAAGTGTTTGATACCGATTGGATTAAGCTCGAACTTATCGGCGATGATGACACGTTGCAGCCCGACGTGTTCCAACTGGTCGAGGCGGCTGAAATCCTGATTAAAGACGGCTTCAAAGTACTGCCTTATTGCACCGAAGACCTGATTGCCTGCCGCCGACTGCTCGACGCAGGCTGTCAGGCGTTGATGCCGTGGGCGGCGCCGATTGGCACGGGACTGGGCACGGTTCATGCTTATGCGCTGAAAGTCCTGCGCGAACGTCTGCCCAACACGCCGTTGATTATCGATGCGGGGTTGGGTTTGCCTTCGCAGGCGGCGCAAGTGATGGAATGGGGTTTTGACGGCGTGTTATTGAATACCGCCGTTTCCCGAAGTGGCGATCCGGTCAATATGGCACGCGCTTTTGCGCTTGCGGTCGAGTCGGGCCGTCTGGCTTATGAGGCGGAACCTGTGGAGGCGCGTGAGAAAGCGCGCGCCAGTACGCCGACGGTGGGTCAGCCTTTCTGGCATTCGGCGGAATATTGAAAAACATTAGGGCGTGTCGAACACGCCCTTTTTTGTTGGTGAAAAACCTGATTTCAGGTTGAACAGAATGTTCAGACGGCCTTGGCCAAAAGCTGTTTCAATGGCTTTAAGATTTGCCATGCCTGCGCTTTGAGTTGCGGCTGCATCAGCAGGCGGGCGGGGTGGGGAATGACGAAATGCGGCCGCTCTGCGCACAATTCGTTCATCAGCCCGATCATGTCGGGGCTGTCGAAGATTTTGCCGAGGAACAATACTGCGCGCGCTTGCGAAGCGGTCAGCTCGTTTTGCATTTCGGCAAGCTCGGAGCGGATGTGTTCGGCATCGGGCAGGGCAGTGAATACGGGCGCGGTTTTGACCCATGCGGTTTTGTGCGCCTGCTCGGGCTTGAGGCCGATGGCGGCGAGGATGTTGTCGAGAAGCGTGCCGACATCGCCGCTAAACAGTGTACCGTGCAGGCTGTCTTCGGTGGACGGGCAAATGCTGACCACCATGATTTCAGACGGCCTGATGGTTACGTCAAGGCGGGGCAGATTGTCTGAATGCGCGGCTTTTTCTGTTTTTGTCGGTGTTTCGGCAATGGCTTTGGGTGCTGCTTCGGGAGCGCGGACAGCCGGTTTGGCCGCTTGCGCAGTAGCGATGGCGGCAGTGCGTGCCTGATGGGCACCTGCGGATAAAGTGCGCACGGTTTGCGCGGTATCGGCAGCAATGGTTTTGGGGCGGACGGGTGCGGCTGATGTTGCGGTTTGAGGCGCGGCATGGATGATTTTGGCGTTTCGGTTCAGCCACATCGGGCCCAAGCCCAAGGCTTCGTGCAGGTGCAGATAGCGGCTGCTTAACATGATTTCTCCATCAATACGGCATCTTCGCTGCCACCGTCGGGCAGGGCGTAGTAGTTTTTGCGGCGACCGCAGGTTTGGAAGCCGTGTTTGCGGTAGAGCTGTTGCGCGGTTTCATTGCTTGCGCGGACTTCGAGCAGCAATCGGGTTGCGTCTTGCTGTTGCACTGCGTTTTGCCAGTGTTGTAGCAGGGCGGATGCAATGCCTTGTCGGCGGTATTCTGGCGCAACGGCAATCAGGTGCAGCTCGGATTCGTCAAACACGGTTTGCCACACGATAAAGCCGGTAATTTGGTGGTTGGTCTGGCTGAGCCAAACGCTGTCGGGATGGTGTTGAACCGCCGACTCAAACTGTTGCACCGTCCACGACGAGGGATTGCCTTGTGCGTCGATGGCGGCAAGGGTGGGGCAGTCGGCAAGTACGGCTGGGCGCAGGTTCACGGTTTGGCCTTTTGTTGGGCTTGCTCTTGCGCGGTCAGGGCAATTTTGTTGCGGACGTAGAGCAACTCGGCGTGTGCCGCGTCAGTAGCAATATAGCGGCCGCTGCGGGCAAGTTTAAGATAGTCGGCGGCGGTCGGCATATCGGCTTGACCGTCAAAAGGCGGTTTGTCGGCGAGGGCAAAGGCATTACCGATGCCGCCGCTAGGCGTTTGGCCTTCGGGCGCGGCAATGGCGGAGGCTTTGCCAACCGTGTAATCGCTCAAGCGGACGTGGTTTTGCGTATCAAACCATGCGTAGAACACTTCGCCCATACGCGCATCTGTGGCTGCCAGTACACAGCTTGATGGTGGCAACAGCGAAGCGGCGGCATCGAGGCAGGGAATGCCGATCATGGGCGTGTCAAACGGCGTGGCCAAACCTTGTGCAACCGCCGCGCCGATACGCAGGCCGGTAAATGCGCCGGGGCCCTGTGCATAAACGATGCAGCCCAAATCGGCGGCCGTGATGCCTGCTTCTTTAAAGAGGCGCTCGATTTGCGGCAGGATTTGTTCGGATTGCTTGGTGCCGACGTTTTCATGAAACAGGCGGATTTCGCCTTGATGTTCCAATGCGATGGACAAAAAGGATGTGCTGGTGTCGATAGCAAGAGTCGGGCGGTTGTCGGTTGGCATGATGTTATTTTTTAGAAGGATATGGATTGCCATTATAGTGGAACGGCGAGGGGGAACAAAGCATTCGGGCGGCGCTTGGGTAAAAACGCCGTTTGCCGCAAAGCTATTCGATAAGTGAACCAAGGTTTCAGGCCGTTTGAAAACGTTTCAGACGGCCTTGTTTTATTTGTCGAGTTTCAATAAAGGCGAACCTGCTTTTTCAACGGCGCGGCGGTAGGCTTCATGCGCTTCGATGCGCTGCAAATAGGCACGGATATTGGGGTAGTCGGCAAAATCGAAGCGGTCGGCCGCGGCTTGCAGCGGATAGCTCATCATGATGTCGGCACCGCTAAGGCTGTTGCCGACCAACCATTCGCGGTTTTCCAACTCGCTGTTGATGTGGGCAAGATGCAGGGCGGCTTGCGGATGGATAAAGCTGCTTTTGACGCTACTGCTGATTTTGCGGGCAATCGGTTTGACGAAAAACGGCATGGGCGCGCTTTCAATCCCGCGGAACACCAGTCCGAGCAGCAATAACGGCATCAGCGAACCTTCGGCATAATGCAGCCAGCGTTGATATTGCCAGTATTCGCGGCTGCCGCGTTCGGGCATCAGACGACCGTTGCCGTAGGTTTGAATCAGGTAGTCAGTAATCGCGCCGCTTTCCGCCAAGATAAAGCCGTCATCATCCAATAAAGGCGATTTGCCCAAGGGATGGATGGCTTTGAGTTCGTCAGGGGCGAGCAAAGTGTCAGGATGACGGCAGTAGGTTTGCAGGCGGTAGGGCGTACCGAGGATTTCAAGCAGCCAAACAATGCGCAGGGCGCGGGATTGCTCGAGAGAATGTAGGGTAATCATGAGGGACTTTAAATATCGGTTTGTTTGAGGTTGTCTATGCTGATTTGGCAGGCATCGGCGTATTTTTGCAGGGTTTTGGCCGGTAGTTTGGCGAATACTTCGGGGCGGAAATGCCGACGAAGCTGCCATTTCCATACACCTGCCGCCATGGCCAAGCCGGTTTCATCATAACGACAGCGGAACATATGGTAGTACAGCGGCGAATATTCGCCTTTTTCGACGGCTTCGCGCGCGGCCTGCATTTGGGCATCGAGTTCGCACACCACCATTTCGGTGGCGTAGGCTTCGTCCTGCCAACCGTTGCTGGTAGCTGCTTCGTAGTGGCCGTCGCGGGTGCCGTAAATGACTTTGCGGTGGCCGTGGTAGCTGGCGCTGTTGTCTTGAGGGATGTCGTCAATCTTCATTCAGACGGCCTTTACTACTTCCAAAAGCATGAAACATGTTGAAAAGCGTCCGCTTTCCGGAACGTAACACAGGATTTTTTGGCCGTGTTCGATGGGGAAAGTGCGCATAAATTCTTCAAGGATGATGTAAATCGAGGCCGAACCCGTGTTGCCCTTGCTGTGCAGATTGGTAAACCATTTTTCCTGCGGAATGTCGAAGCCGATATTTTTCAGGCCGTCTGAAAGGCGGTCGCGGAAAAAGCCGGAAGAGTAGTGAGGCAGGAACCAATCGATTTCTTCGGCGCGGATGCCGTGTTTGGCGGCGATTTGGGAGAGAGGTTTTTCCACTGTATAGCGGACGATGTTTTCGTTTAGCAGTTTGACGTCCTGCTTGACCGCCATCAGGCTGTGGCGGCGGCCGTAATCGGCATCGGCGTGTTTCCAACCTTCAAATACGCCGTCGCGGAATTCTGCGCCGGCATACATGCAGGGCGGCATTTCGTTGGCGTAGGAAAGCAGGTCTATCCAATGGATTTTCAGGCTGAGGCCGTCTGAATTGGGGCGGTCGGACAGATACACCGCGCCTGCGCCGTCAGACAGCATCCAGCGCAAAAAGTCTTTTTCAAACCCGATTTCGGGGGACGCGTTTTCCAGTTTTTTATGGTCGGTTTCGCTTTGAAACACTTCGCCGCGCATGACCGCCGAGGCGTTTTCGGAAGCAACGGAAACTGCATGTGCGTGTTCGCCGGTACGCACGGCGTTGTAGGCGTGTTTCATCGCCGCCATACCTGCCGCGCATACGCCTGCCATGCTGAACACTTCGCAAGGCGGCATATCCAGCAAACCATGCACCATCACACCGTGTCCGGGCATGGTTTGGTCAGGGTAGGAAGTAGCGCAGGCCAGACTGCCGATGGCTTCTGCAGGAACGCCTTGGGCAAACAGGCCGTTGACCGCTTCGGCAGCCAATTCGGCATTGGTGTGCGTCGTGCGGCGGCTTTCGGGGTCGATGGCGTAATGGCGCGACAAAATGCCGTTGGAACGCAAAATCATACGGCGCACGCGTGACGGTACATCGCCTGCCATGCCGAGGACGGCTTCCATTTCGTCATTGCCGACAGGGGCATTGGGCAAAAAGGCAGAAACGCGGTTGAGATAAACGTCTTTGAGAGTGTTATTCGATGTCATGATGTGTTTGTCAAAATAATCAACCGATAAACCGCGCCGCGTAGTCGCAGCTTGCAGTCAACGGGATGTGGTGTGTTTCGGCGTATTCCATCAGCGCGTTCACCAGCAGTTTGGCAATGCCGCGATGACGGAAGTTGGGCGAGACCACGGTATGGTTTACGTCCCAGCCGCCGTTATGTTCGGTATAGCTGATATAGCCTGCTTCCAAACCGTCAATATCGATTTGAAAGCGACGGCGTTCGGGGTAGTGGATAACTTCGGGCATGATGGATTCCTGGTTTGAGGCCGTCTGAAACAGATTATCTGCCTGACGGTTGTTCATAATAATCCGCCAGCTTTTTCAGACGGCCTTTGAGCAGCGGATGCAGCAGTTTTTTCAAAATTACACTGATGGGTAAAACCACCAAAATCATCGCCAATAAAAAGACGATGTAGAAGCACAACAAGGCACGGCGCAAGAGCGGAGAAATACGGCCTGCCGCCATCAAAAGCTTGCCCCAGATGAAGAAGCTGCGGCCGGCGGTACGTTCGCTGAAAATCAGTTTTTCATTCACTGTTACCGCACCCATGTTTTGAAACAGGGTTTCGTCCAAAGGCTGTTGGTTTAACAGTGCATCGCGCAATTTCGCACCAAACCGCGCCGCATCCGCCAATTCTTCTTCAGCAATGCCGGCGGAGGGCAGGGAGCGGAAATAGCGTTTGTCGCCGGTCAGCATCCAGGCGGGCGTGGTAATGAAACTGGCCGCGCTGTTGCAGGCATCGATTTTTACGATGTTGCCGATGAGTTTGGCGCCGTTTTGTTTCAGCAAAGATTTCATTTTCTCTTGCGCGCCCAGCCACATATTGCGGCAGCCGATAAGCGTGATGACCGGTTTGCCGTCCAGCAGGCGGTGCGTTTCTTCGCGTTGCAAAAAGGCGGTCATCGGTTGCGAAGGGGAGAGGAACCAAACGGTGTAGGCAATGGCCACCACATCGTAATTTTCGGACGGAATGTGCGGCGGCAGAATCGGGGCGGGTTTTAAATGGACGGTTTCAGGAAAGGTATCGAAAAAACGCCAAAACGGCCACGGAAACGGAAACGCCTGCTCCGGTACGATATTGACGCAATCGACCTGTATGCCGGCTGTTTGCAACGGCGTGGCAAAATTTCGCGCCAGGCTGGAGAGCTGCCCCGTTTGCGAGTAATGCACAATCAGCACTTTTTTCATTATCTTCCCTGCAATGAGTAAGTTATGGTTGGTTTGGACGGTATTATATAGTAAACCGACCGGCCTTGAACTTTATTCATATTCAGTATGTTCGCGAAGGTTTCAGCCGATTTGGATGGAAGCGCCGTATTCTGTCGGAATGGGGCGGTAAAGCGGATTTTTATGCCATGCCAACATGAACAACGGCCGTCTGAAAATTTTCAGACGGCCTTGTGTGGAAATCGGGACGCATGGTCTGGAGCAGGATTTGCGCTAAGTATGGCGTGTAAATCGTATAGACAAAAAAATAACCGCTTCAAGGCGGTTGGTGGTGGCCAGAGGCGGAATCGAACCGCCGACACACGGATTTTCAATCCGTTGCTCTACCAACTGAGCTATCTGGCCTTCGCGTGTTTCGTTGCGAGATGTGAATTAAACCAAATTTCGTTGCCTTGTGCAAGCGGTTGTAGGCTTTATTTTTGAGGCGGTAAATTAAGATTTTGTTTTGTATTGAATTATTTTTCGTTTTAATTGGCGGTTTTTAGGTTTGCCGGTTTGATTTTCAGACGGCCTAAGATACAATCGGCTTTTTTGCTTTGGATTTATGCCATGCTGTATGTGTTTGTTCGTGATATGTGGGATGTTTTGCGTTTGCGCTATCGTTCGCCGGAGACGTATTTGTATTCGCCTTTGGTGATGGCAGCGGTGCTGCTGCTGTTGGGTGTGGTGAACGCGGCCAGCATGTCGCCTTTGTTTGGCAGTGGCGCGGCGGCGGTGTGCCTGTCGGTGATTTTGGTGATTGTGAAATGGTTGGTGTTGAGCCGCTCGATGCGCAAGGTGCTGCATTATTACGGTGCGCCCCGGCTGCCTTTGTGGGGCTTTATTTTGGTGTCTGAGGCTTTGCTGCTGCCGCTGTTGCTGGTGTTGTATGTGCCGGCGTTGGCTGCGTTTGCGCTGTTGTGGCAGGCTTGGGTGTTTGTGGTGCAGGTACGCGGTTTGATGTGGATGGGAAATGCGACGCTAGGCCGTGTTTTGGTGGGCTATCTGTTGTATGGTATCGGGGTGCTGTGTGTGGGTACGGTGATTCTGATGCTGTTTATTGCCGCCGGTTGGTTGGACATGGAAACGTTGAATCAAAATCTGCAGGCGTTGACGTCTGCCCGTAAATAATCAATGGAAATTGGAAGGCCGTCTGAAATGTTCAGACGGCCTTTGTTTTATGTGTTTGTTTCGTGGTCTTGCAGGATTTTTTTATAGACGGGGTCGGGGAGGTAGCGGCCTATCATGTCGCGCCAGCCTTGTGGGCCGACCAAGCCTTTGACCATGGTGGAGGACACTTCAGCTATTTCGCGCGGTGGCATCAGGAAGACGGTGGAGATTTCGGGGGCGATGTCGCTGTTGATGTAGCGCATCGAGCGTTCGTATTCGTAGTCGGCGGCGGAACGGATGCCGCGGACGATGAAATTGGCGTTGGCTTCGCGGGCGTAATCGACCAAAAAGCGGTTTTCAAACACGCTGATGCGGACGTTGGGGAAGGGGTGGGTAATGGCATCGAGCATGGCGCGGCGTTCTTCTATGGTGTAGGTGTTGCGCTTTTCGGGATTGGTACCGATGGCGACGATGAGTTCGTCAAAGAGGGATTGGGCTTCCTGTATCATCCACAGGTGGCCGAGGGTGGGAGGGTCGAAGCTGCCTGCGTACACGGCACGGCGCGGAGTGGTCGTGGTCATTTTAGGTTGGGAATGGGGTTTGTGTGGCGTTCAGGATAGGGGAGTTTGCCGGTGATGTCAAAAATCAAAAAGGCCGTCTGAAATTTCAGACGGCCTTTGCGGCTTTATCAGTCGTCACCACTAATAGAGATGAGGATTCTCAGGAGGCTGCTGAAAATGTTGTAGATGGAGATGAAGATGGTCAGCGCCGCGCTGATGTGGCTGTCTTCACCGCCATCGATAACGGCACGAACTTGCCACATAATCATCAGGGAACTGAAGACAACGAAGCCGGCCGCGATGGTCAGGCTCAGGGCTGGGATGTTGAGGAAGATGTTGGCCACAACGGCAATCATGAGCACTATCGCACCGGCACCGAGGAAGCTGCCGAGTTTGTTCATGTTCATTGTGGTGCGGCGTGCCATGGCGGACATGGTGAAGAATACACCGGCGGTCATAGCGGCGGCCGTACCGACGATTTGCGCGCCGTTGTTGATAGCCAGGGCGTATTGCAACATAGGGCTGATGGCAAGGCCCATGCCGAAAGTGAAGATCATCAACAGGGCTACGCCGACGTTGCTGTAACGGTTTTTCTCGATCAGGAAGGTCATGCCGTAGAAGAAGCCGAAGAAGGCAGCCAGGGCAATCCAAGATGAACCGAACATGGAGAAAATGTTAAAGCCTGTTTTGGCGGAAAAGAATGCGCCGGCAATGGCAGGAATGAAAGACAGGCCGAGCAGGCGGTAGGTTTTTTGCAGGACGGTATTTTTGGCAACCGAGCCTTGCGAGGTATAGTCGTAAACGTCGTTTTGCATGGCGTTTGCTCCAGTGTGGATTGAAATGAATGAAATTTGGATTTTAACAGAGAATCATGGGTTTGTATGATTTATCTGTTCTATTTGCCTAATATGCGGGGCAATCGGGAATTTTAAAGGCCGTCTGAAAATCGGGTTTCAGACGGCCTTGGTTTTTTCAATGCTTATTTAGGCTCTTGCGGAACATAGCCTTGTACGGCGTCTGCGCCGTCGCCGAAGAAGTATTGTTCCATCTGCTGGGCGAGGTATTCGCGTGCGCGCGGATCGGCAAGGCTTAGGCGGTTTTCGTTGATGAGCATGGTTTGGTGACGGGTCCAAGCCATCCATGCTTCTTGGGAAACGTTTTCAAAAATGCGTTTGCCCAATTCGTTGGGCAGCGGCGGAAATTTCATGCCTTCGGCTTCTTTGCCGAGTTTGACGCAGTGAACCATACGGGTCATGGCGGTTTCCTTATGTAGGGTTGCAAAGGTTGGTATTTTAGCCGATTGCACGGATAGGGGAAAGCGTGGGTTTCAGACGGCCTGAAACCTTGCTATGATGGTCTTTTCTGTTTATTCAGGCAAAGATTATGAACCGCCTCGATACTGCCCGCCGTTATTCCCTTTTTCTCGCCCGCAACCTTGATTCAGGCAAACTCAAGCCCGAAATCTTCCTGCCTATGTTGGACAAAGTTTTAACCGAAGCTGATTTCCAAGCCTTTGCCGACTGGGACAAAATCCGTGCGGAAGAAAATGAGGAAGAATTAGCGCGGCAGTTGCGCGAGTTGCGCCGTTATGTGGTGTCGCAGATTATCGTGCGCGATATAAACCGCATCAGTGATTTGAATGAAGTAACCCGTACGATTACGCTGTTTGCCGATTTTGCCGTCAATACCGCGTTGGACTTTTCCTACGCCTATTATCAGGATATGTACGGCACGCCGATCGGGCGTTATACCAAATCGCCGCAGCATTTGAGCGTGGTGGCGATGGGCAAGGCGGGCGGCTATGAGTTGAACGTGTCTTCCGACATCGATTTGATTTTCGTCTATCCCGAATCGGGAGACACCGACGGCAGGCGCGAACGGGGGAATCAGGAGTTTTTCACCAAAGTCGGGCAGAAACTGATTGCATTGTTGAACGACATTACCGCCGACGGGCAGGTGTTCCGCGTCGATATGCGGCTGCGGCCGGACGGTGATTCGGGCGCGCTGGTGTTGAGCGAAACCGCGCTGGAGCAATATCTGATCACGCAGGGGCGCGAATGGGAGCGCTATGCGTGGTGCAAAGGCCGCGTGGTTACGCCGCATCCGAACGACATCAAATCGCTGGTGCGCCCTTTTGTGTTCCGCAAATATCTGGATTACAGCGCGTATGAAGCGATGCGCAACCTGCACCGCCAAATCCGCAGCGAAGTCAGCAAAAAAGGCATGGCGGACAACATCAAACTCGGCGCGGGCGGCATCCGCGAAGTTGAATTTATCGCCCAAATTTTCCAGATGATACGCGGCGGACAAATGCGCGCGCTGCAACTGAAAGGCACGCAGGAAACGCTGAAGAAACTTGCCGAGCTGGGCATCATGCCGTCTGAAAACGTCGAAACCCTGCTCGCCGCCTACCGCTTCCTGCGCGACATCGAACACCGCCTGCAATACTGGGACAACCAGCAAACCCAAACCCTGCCCTCCTCGCCCGAACAGCAGCAACTGCTTGCCGAAAGCATGGGTTTCGACAGCTACGCCGCCTTTTCAGACGACCTCAACGTTCATCGGAACAAGGTCAATCAGTTGTTCAACGAAATTTTGAGCGAACCCGAAGAGCAAACCCTAGACAACAGCGAATGGCAATGGGCATGGCAGGACAAGCCCGACGAAGAAGAGCGGCAAGGCCGTCTGAAAAAACACGGGTTCGATGCCGAAACCATCGCCGCAAGGCTAGACCAAATCCGGCACGGCCATAAATACCGCCACCTTTCCGCACACGCCCAGCCGCGTTTTGACGCCATCGTGCCGCTGTTGGTACAGGCGGCGGCAGAGCAAACCAACCCGACCAATACGCTGATGCGGCTGTTTGACTTCCTCGAAAACATCAGCCGCCGCTCCGCCTATCTCGCCTTTCTCAACGAGCATCCGCAAACCCTGGCACAACTGGCGCAGATTATGAGCCAAAGCTCATGGGTGGCGGCGTATCTGAGCAAATATCCGATTCTGCTGGACGAACTCATCAGCGCGCAGCTTTTGGATACCGCGTTCGACTGGCAAGCCCTCGCCGCAGCCCTTTCAAACGACCTCAAAGCCTGCGGCGGCGACACCGAAGCGCAAATGGACACGCTGCGCCATTTCCAACACGCCCAAGTCTTCCGCCTCGCCGTTCAGGACCTTGCCGGATTGTGGACGGTAGAATCACTTTCCGACCAGCTCTCCGCACTTGCCGACACCATCCTCGCCGCCGCCGTGCCGTGCGCGTGGGCGGACATGCCCAAAAAACACCGCGACACGCCGCAATTTGCCATCATCGGCTACGGCAAACTGGGGGGTAAAGAACTCAGCTATTCCTCCGACCTTGACTTGGTTTATCTTTACGACGATCCGCATCCCGATGCAGGCGACGTGTACAGCCGTCTTGCCCGCCGCCTGACCAACTGGCTTTCCGCTGCTACCGGCGCAGGCAGCCTCTACGAAACCGACCTGCGCCTGCGCCCCAACGGCGACGCAGGTTTCCTCGCCCACAGCATCGCCGCCTTTGAAAAATACCAGCGCGAAAACGCATGGACGTGGGAACACCAATCCCTTACCCGCGCCCGTTTTATCTGCGGTACGCCTGATGTTCAGACGGCCTTCGACCGCATCCGCACCGAAATACTGACTGCCGAACGCGACCAAACCGTTTTAGCAGGCGAAATCATCGAAATGCGCGAAAAAATGTTCCCCACTCATCCGCCTGCCGACAGCAACGTCAAATACGCGCGCGGCGGCGTGGTCGATGTCGAATTTATCGTCCAATATCTGATCCTTGCCCATGCCCGCCAGTATCCGCAACTCTTGGACAACTACGGCAACATCGCCCTATTGAACATCGCTGCCGACTGCGGCCTCATCGACAAAACTCTCGCCGAACAAAGCCGCACCGCCTACCGCTTCTACCGCCAGCAGCAACACAACACCAAACTGCGAGATGCCAAAAAAACCGAAGTAACGGACGAATTGCTGACCCACTACGGCAACGTGCGAAAACTATGGCGGGAAGTATTCGGGGTAGAAGTGAAATTCGGATAAGCAGGCGGGCGTATTCAGCGTCAAAGCCTGCACGGCAACACAATTTACCGCCACAACAAACTCACTCTAAACATACTAAGGAAAACCAACCATGAAGAAAATGGCACTGTTTTTAACGGTTTTACTATCGTCGGCAGCAGCCCAAGCCGCTGATTACTTTTTGCCTTATGCCGAATGCGATGGCTCTGCAAACGTTCGTGCTGCTCCTGATACACGCAGCAAAATCATGACCGTATTGGATTATGAAAGCAAAAAACATAAAATACTCAGTAAACAGGGTAAATGGTTTCATATTCAATTAGACGGAATCCGTACAGGCTACGTCCATCAAAGCCAAGGCTTTATTGTGCACAATTATGTTGTCGCCAGCCCTGACGGATCGGCAAACGTCCGTAACAACAGCTACCCCGAAGAACCGATCAGGCAAGGCGAAATCATCAAAACACTCCCAAACGGAACACGTGTACAGATCGCCCCAGCCTTCAGAAAAGGCGACTGGTTGTGGTACAGCAATCAGGGAGCTTACACAGAAAAAGACGAGTATGGTCATCATATTTCGATTCAGGGTTATATCCATAAAAGTCAACTTCGACGCATGGAGTAATAAAGCAAGCAATTTATTCTATTAAGGCATACTTTCAGACATAAAGTAGGTACTGTTTTGCCGAAGATATAAAAAAGGCCGTCTGAAACTTTTCAGAAGGCCTTTTATAGCATTTATTCTTCTTCCTCTTCTGCTTCTGCCTCTGTCTCTGCAGGTTTTTCAAGGAAGTTGCCTGCCAACCACAGTAAAGCGCCACTACCTGTAATGCCTGCTTTAATCCATAGGGCGGTATCTTCGCCCCATTCGTAAATCCAAGCCAAAACTTTGGGTACTGCGTTCATATAATTCAAACCGAATGCCAATACGCCGAGGATAAATAAAGTACTGCCCAAGCTTTTCATCATTATTCCTTATAAAATCAAATGGGTGCATCAAAGACAATTAGTAGGTGCAATGATGCTGAGTGAATGTAAATATGTCAAAAGATGGCATTATAGTAGGTTTTATGTAAGGAAGATATTTTTATAAAAACTGATTGGCAGCTTGAAGCGGTTAACTGCCGGGTATAGAGGGAAGATTTTTGTTTACGTATTACTGATTTAGCTTGAGCATAATCTGAAAAACTGTTTTCATTTTCTGTTGATATTGTGATACAGCAAAACAAGTTCTAAAATATGCCGCTTATTTATATATTAAAAACAAGGAGAAACTGATGTCTAAGGTTGCGGTACTCGGTGGCGGTCTGTCGGGCCGTCTGATGGCGTTCCAACTGGCAGAGCAGGGCATTTCGGTCGAGTTGTTTGAGAAAGGCGAACGCGACGGCGCGCAAGCCGCCGCTTATGTTGCCGCGGCCATGTTAGCGCCGTCTGCCGAAGCGGTGGAGGCAACGCCCGAAGTCATTCGTTTGGGCAAACAAAGTATTGCGCTTTGGCGCGCGATTGTCGGCCGTCTGAATACGCCGGTGATGATGCAGGAAAACGGCAGCCTGATTGTTTGGCACATGCAGGACAAGCCGCTTTCTGCCGAGTTTGCCCGTCATTTGAAGCGCGGCGGCGTGGCAGAACATGAAACCATACGTTGGAACGCGGATGAAATCGCGGCAAACGAGCCGCAACTGGCAGGGAGGTTTTCAGACGGCCTGTATCTGCCGACAGAAGGGCAGTTGGACGGACGGCAGGTATTGAATGCGCTGGCCGATGCTTTGGAGTCAATGAATGTAGCGTGCCATTGGTCGTGCGAACGCGAAGTCGAAGATTTTGCGGCGCAATACGATTGGGTCATCGACTGCCGCGGTTATGGTGCAAAGAGCGCGTGGAACAGGCCGTCTGAAAGCGTTTTGCGCGGCGTTCGTGGCGAAGTGGCGCGCGTTTACGCCCCTGAAATCGAGCTTTCCCGCCCCGTTCGTCTGCTGCATCCGCGCTATCCTTTGTATATCGCGCCGAAGGAAAACCATATTTTTGTGATTGGTGCGACCCAAATCGAAAGCGAAAGCCAAGCGCCGGCCAGCGTGCGTTCCGGTTTGGAACTTTTGTCCGCGCTGTACGCCGTGCATCCGGCCTTTGGCGAAGCAAACCTCTTGGAGCTGGCCACCGGCCTGCGCCCAACGCTAAACCACCACAATCCCGAAATCCGCTTCAACCGCGAACGCCGCCTGATTGAAGTCAACGGCCTGTTCCGCCACGGCTTTATGATTTCTCCGGCCGTGACCGGTGCGGCTGTGCGTTTGGCCGGCGCGCTGTTTGCCGGAAGCGACATTCCCGAATACGACGAAACCAGCGGTTTGCCGTATATCCGCGCTGCGAATTGAAGCCGTTGCGGACGAAGTTGCTTGAAAATTGGGCAAATTATTTGTGAAAGACAGCCACAGGCCGTCTGAAAATGATAAAATCGCCGTCAATTCAATTAACCTTGCGTCTGAAAACCGCATGATGCCGTATTCAGACGCCAACCAATTTCCTATTTAACGATAAGCACATGACAACCCAAACCCTTTTAATTGAACTTCTCACTGAAGAACTCCCGCCAAAAGCCCTCAATAATCTGGGCAACCATTTTGCCGCTTCCGTTGCCGAAGGCTTGGAAAAAGCGCAACTGATTGACGGCGCAGCCGAATACACTGCCTACGCTTCTCCGCGCCGTTTAGCCGTTCAAGTCAAAAACGTGAAGGCCGTTCAAGCTGATCAAAAAATCGTGAAAAAAGGCCCGGCAGTGGCGAATGCCATGAAAGACGGTGCGCCGACTAAGGCTTTGGAAGGTTTTGCGCGCGGTGCGGGTGCGAAAATCGAAGACCTGACCATCATCAACGACGGCAAGCAGGATGTGTACGCCTACGAATACGTCCAAACCGGCAAACCGCTGGGCGAGCTTTTGGAAGACATCATCAATGCCGCAGTGAAAAAATTGCCGATTCCTAAAGTCATGCGTTGGGGCAGCAGCACATTTACCTTCGTGCGCCCTGTCCACGGGCTGATTGTGCTGCACGGCGGCGAGATCGTGAACGTCAGCGTTTTGGGCCTGCAAAGCGGCAATCAAACCTTGGGACACCGCTTCCTGTCCAACGGCGAAATCACCATTGAAAACGCCGACAGCTACGCCGCACAAATGCGCGAGCAAGGCAAAGTCGTAGCTTCGTTTGCCGAGCGCAAAGCTGCGATTCAGACAGCCTTGAACGAACAGGCAGGTCGTCTGAAAGCGACCGTTGCCGCCGATGAAGCCTTGTTGGACGAAGTGACTGCATTGGTCGAATGGCCTGTGGTATTGGAAGCCGGTTTTGAAGAACATTTCCTCGCCGTGCCGCAGGAATGCCTGATTCTGACCATGCAGCAAAACCAAAAATACTTCCCGCTGCTCGACCAAAACGGCAAGCTGATGAACCGCTTCCTGCTGGTCTCCAACCTGCAAACCGAAGACCCGTCGCACATCATCCAAGGCAACGAACGCGTTTTGCGTGCGCGCCTGTCTGATGCCGAGTTCTTCTACAAGCAAGACCAGAAAGCGACTTTGGAAAGCCGCCTGCCCAAGCTGGCAAACGTGGTTTATCACAACAAAATCGGTTCGCAGGCCGAACGCATCGAACGCCTGCAAAGCATTGCCGCCCACATCGCCAAAGCACTGGGCGCAGATGCCGCCGCAGCCGAACGCGCCACGCGTCTGGCAAAAGCCGACTTGGTGACCGAAATGGTCGGCGAGTTCCCCGAACTGCAAGGTACGATGGGCAAATACTACGCCCGCTTGGACGGCGAAACCGAAGAAATCGCCGAAGCCATCGAGCAGCACTACCAACCGCGTTTTGCCGGCGACAACCTGCCGAACGGCAAAGTCGCTACTGCCGTTGCGCTGGCCGACAAACTGGAAACCTTGGTCGGCATTTGGGGCATCGGTCTGATTCCGACCGGCGACAAAGACCCCTACGCCCTGCGCCGCGCTGCCTTGGGTATTTTGCGGATGCTGATGCAGTATGGCTTGGACGTGAACGAGCTGATTCAGACGACCTTCGACAGCTTCCCCAAAGGTTTGCTCAACGAAAAAACGCCGTCTGAAACCGTCGACTTCATGCAGGCGCGCCTTGCCGTGTTGCTGCAAAACGACTATCCGCAAGACATCGTCGCCGCCGTACTCGCCAAACAGCCGCGCCGTTTGGACGATTTGACCGCCAAACTGCAAGCCGTTGCCGCGTTTAAACAACTGCCCGAAGCCGCCGCGCTCGCTGCCGCCAACAAACGCGTGCAAAACCTGCTGAAAAAAGCCGATGCTGCGCTGGGCGAAGTCAATGAAAGCCTGCTGCAACAAGATGAAGAAAAAGCCCTGTATGCCGCTGCACAAGGCTTGCAGCCGAAAATCGCCGCTGCTGTTGCCGAAGGCAATTTCCAAACCGCCTTGTCCGAACTGGCTTCCGTCAAACCGCAAGTCGATGCCTTCTTCGACGGCGTGATGGTGATGGCCGAAGATGCCGCCGTGAAACAAAACCGTTTGAACCTGCTGAACCGCTTGGCAGAACAAATGAACGCAGTTGCCGACATTGCGCTCTTGAGCGAATAAGGCCGCGTTTCAGTTGACCCTTTTTCAGGCTGCCCGATGATTCAGGCAGCCTGAAGTTTTTCGGGCGTATCCCTTGCATGGCGTTCAAGGGTATAATTCAGCAGATTTGTCAGGCAGGCAAATCGCGCACATCAAACAATTTCCCACATTCAAGAGGCAGATTATGAATATTCCAGCCATCCGAACCGCACTCGATGCCGTGTTGATTCCCACCACAATACGCACTTTGGGCAGCGAAAAAGCCGTTTCGCTTCTGGAAGAGCATTCAGACGGCCTGCATATCGGCCTGAAATTCGCGTTCCCAGTTGCCCATATTGCTGCAGACATTGCCAACGTCGTTCAAGAAGCCGTCATTTCGCATACCGGCGATACCCACATTCACTTGAGTATCGATACCGAAATCGGTACGCATAAAGTTCAACCCGGCGTAGCAACCATCAAAGGCGTGAAAAACATCATCGCCGTTGCATCGGGCAAAGGCGGCGTCGGCAAATCAACGACCACAGCCAACCTTGCCACCGCAATGGCCAGAATGGGCGCGCGCGTCGGCGTACTCGATGCCGACCTGTACGGCCCAAGCCAGCCCACCATGCTCGGCGTACAAGACCGCAAACCCGATCAACAAAACAAAAAACTCATTCCTGTTGAAGCTGAAAGCGGCATTCAAGTGATGTCCATCGGTTTTCTGGTCGATACCGACCAAGCCGTCGTTTGGCGCGGCCCGATGGTCAGCCAAGCCTTGCAACAACTTATGTTCCAAAGCGAATGGGACAATGTCGATTATCTCTTCATCGACCTGCCGCCCGGTACCGGCGATATCCAATTGACCCTGTCGCAAAAAATCCCCGTAACCGGCTCCGTTGTCGTGACCACGCCGCAAGACATCGCCCTGATTGATGCACGCAAAGCCGTGGATATGTTCAACAAAGTCAATATCCCGATTTTGGGCGTTTTGGAAAACATGTCTGTCCATATTTGCTCCAACTGCGGCCATGCCGAAGCAATCTTTGGCGCAGAAGGCGGTAAAAACTTGGCAGAGCGTTTGAACGTACCGTTGCTCGGCCAGCTTCCGTTGAGCCTGCCTGTACGCGAAGCCATGGACAGCGGCACATCTTCGGCCTTGTTTGAAAACAACCAAACCATCGCCGACATCTACACCGAAGCTGCATTCCAAATCGCGCTGGCCATTGCCGATAAAGGCAAAGACTTCAGCAGCCGCTTCCCGAAAATCGTCGTCGAATAAAAAAGTTTAAAAAAAGTGTTGACAGCTGTGAGTCCCGTCTCTATAATGCACAGCTTATCGGGTCGTTAGCTCAGTCGGTAGAGCAGCGGACTTTTAATCCGTTGGTCGAGCGTTCGAATCGCTCACGACCCACCAAATATGAAAACCTGCTTTGACAAAAGCAGGTTTTTTACGTTTGGATTTTAGGATTTTGTTGAACATATTTTGTTATTGAAACAATCCATAGCACATCAAGCATCAGGCCGTCTGAAAATATCTTTCAGACGGCCTGAAGTTTTATAGGAATGGTTTTGAGAAATAAGTTTTCTACCTAGGGCAGACAAACGTTTAAAACCTAATCTGCGTCTGCAACTGCCTACGATAAACCAATACGGCAGCAGTCAGTGTGGCAAAAGAGAATGCTGACAGTAGAAGCAGATAACGGCCGATTCCGTCCAGTCCGCTGCGGTTGAGCAGTAATTCCTGAAAAGCCTTCAAGCCCCATGCCATTGGGGAAATCCAAGTGAGTTGCTGCATGGTTTCGGGCATGACGTGTGCAGGCACCATAATGCCGCCGATTGCCGCCATCAGGATGATGCCGCCGCCGCCGAGGACGACGGCGTGTTCGGTGGATTTGGCGCAGACGCTGATTAATAGCGCGTAGCCGAGTGCGGCGGCACTGACGGCAGCGGACAGCAACGCGTAGGGAACAAGGCTGCCGTTGAGTATGAGGGCGGGTACGCCGATTTCGGGCAGCAGGTAGCGGCCGAGCAGCAACATTCCGACAAACTGAAGCTGGTTAATCAGGAAATAGGGGATGAGTTTCGCTGCAATCAGGCCGGATGCGGAGGCGCGGGCGAGGCGCAGGCGGGTAATGGTGTTGGTCTGGCGTTCCAGCGCCATGACGTTCGATAGCGGTATCATGATGAAAAACATACCGAAAATCAGCCATGCGGGTACGCTGTGCTGTACGGCGTTGGGTTTTTCCACTGTGCCGCTGCCTGCGCTCAGGTAATGCTCTTCCAGCATTTTTTTATCTAAAAAGCTGCGCACGGCGGTGAATTGTTCGTCGTTTTTTCCATCCACTTTTTTCTGGATGTCTTTGCGGATGGAGCGGGGCAGTTTTTTATTATTGATTTTGATGCCGTCGTTGTTGTCGAAATAAGCGTCCAGCCGCGTTTCGGTGTAGTGCTGTTGCAAAACGCCTTTGACCGCCGCCAGCCATGAAGGCTCGGTATCGGGCGGTACATAGATTTGCAGGGCTTTGTCATCGGCAATTTTGCCGGAGGCGTGGTTCGGGTTGTGCAGCACCAGTTGGAAACGTTTGTCGTGTAGGCCGTTTTGCGCGTCGGTTAGTTTTTCAGACGGCATCAGTGTGACATGGATTTGTTCTTTCTCCAGCGCGGCGGCCAGCGCGGTATTGATACTGTCGTTTGCTACGCCAACCAGTGCGATGCGGCTGTCGGTGTGCGGGTCTTGGTCACGGCTCAGCGCCAACGACATAATCAGCATGAAGGCGATGGGCATCACAAACAACACGGCCAAACCGTGCAGGTCGCGGCAGAGCAGTTTGAGTTCTTTGAGGAGGGAGGAAATCGTCATTGTGGATTTTGCTTATCTGTTGCTGGCTCGTCTTTGCGCAGGAAATCAAGGTAAAACGTTTCCAGCGAACCGTGTCCCTGCTGGAAGTAGCGGATTTGTGCGCCGCTTTGTTGCAGGGCGGCATAAACGGCGGCGGCATCGTGTATGGTTTCCATCATACCGCGGCTGTCCACTTGTTTGGCACCTAAGGCGGCCAGCGTTTGAGGCGGCAGCGGCGGTTCGACAGTAAAGCGCACGACAGCTGTTTGCGTGCTTAAAAGCTCGTCCAAACCGCCGTGGTACACCAGCTTGCCGTGTTGCAGCAGTGCGATTTTGTCGCAAAGCTGCTCAATTTCCGACAGATAGTGCGAGGTGTAGACCACCGTTACCCCTTGCCGCGTCAAATCTGCCACGCTGTCGAGGATAAAGCGACGCGACTGCGGGTCGATGCCTACCGTGATTTCGTCGAGGAACACTAGTTGCGGCGTGTTAATCAGGCCGATAGCAAAATTCAGACGACGTTTAAGCCCGCCCGAAAGATGCTTCGCTGCTTTGTTTTTGTGGGCAGTCAGGTCGGTCTGTTCCAACAGCGCGTTCAGACGGCCTTTGTCGCGCACTTTGTAAAGCGAAGCGAAAAACAGCAGGTTGTCCCACACCGAAAGCTGCGGATAAAACGCGAAATCCTGCGGCACCAAACCGATTTTCTGCCGTTTGCTGCGGCTTAACAGGCGCAACGGCTTGCCGTCAAACAAAATTTCGCCCTGCCGTACTTCCTGCAAGCCGGCCAAAAGTGACATCAGCGTCGTTTTCCCCGCACCGTTGTGACCGAGCAGCCCCAAACATTCGCCGTCGGCAATATCGAACGACACATTGTCCAGCGCGGCAGTTTCGGCTTTGGGATAATGGTGGGAGAGGGATTGGATTTGAATCATGGTTTCAGACGGCCTTTCGAGCGATATTTAAATCGCAGCACCCCATAAATAACGGCGCTGGAATTTGCCGTCCTTAAATATAAAGCAGACGCCGAAAGGATCACCGTCCGAACCTTGTCTGCCGAACAGGTAAAGCGTCTTATCGCTGTGGCGGTAATAGGCTTTCCAGCCTTGATATACATTGCTGCCGCGTGCGGTGGCGGCAAAATCGGGTGAGAACAGTCCTTGCAGTTCGGCAGCGGGAACTGCTTGACCGTTTAGCGTGATGCGTTCAAGCGCGAACACGCTTTTGGGAATGTCGTAGTCTGTACCATAGAAAGGTTTGCCTCGATAGAGCCGCGCGGTGTATTTGTCTTTGTTGATGCCCGAGAAGTCGCTGAGTTTTGGATGGATGCGGCGGGCTACGATGTGTACCTTTTGACCGTTGCCGGACAAAGTCAGTGTATCGTCATGACCGGATTGTTCGCGCAGGCGGACGAAGTTTTTGTCGGAGGCGGGAAATGTTAAACGGCTGTAATGGATAAAGCCGGAATCGTCGGCGTTTGCCTGTTGCAGCTGAACAAAACAGAAGTCCGGCCTGTTTTCACTGAGTTCTTCTATACATTCCAACGGTGTGCCGTCGGGGATTTTTGCCAAAACTTTGGCTTTCAAATCGGGGCGTTCGCGTAAGTTGGTGTGTCCGTCGGCATCATGAACCAAGGCAAAACCGTCCTGCGGCGCGGCATGGGTTAAGGAGGAACACAAAAATAAGACAGTAGCTAGGTAACGCATTTTAAATTTCTTTTAGTTTTCAGATGGCCTGAATGTCAAAATAATTCACGGTAGATTAATCGGGATCGAATAAATCCTGATTATTTCAATAATCCCCGCCATAACGCTTCTTCATCATCCGCAATTTTGCGCAGAAATTCGGCAATGTTGCGGCAGCCGTTTTCGGACGGTTTTTTGCACTGTTTCACGCACATTGCTGCGAATTGGCGCCATTGGTCGCCGATGGCGGTCATTTGTTCTGAGGCCGTCTGAAACGCAGGTTCGTTGCAGATATGAGCGGCTTGTTCGAGGAAGTAGGCATAGATATAGCGGAAACCTGCTCCGCCGGTACCGATTTCTTCCTGCATCCGCACCAAATGGCCGAGAAACAGTTTTTGGTATTTGTCGTTTTGTTTGGCAGGCAGGGATTCGATTTTTTTGGCCAGCGTGCGGATGCCTTTGACGCCGATGAAAAAGACTGGCGCGAGCATATGTTTGGCGTTTTTGCGTATGGCCTTGCGGATAATGGCGGGTAAGTCTGCCATGATTTTCTCAGACGGCCTGTTGTCTTCCAAGGTGTACATCATGCCTTTTGCCGCCAATACGCCTTTGGCAAAGCGCGCCCGTTGCAAATCTTCGGCGGCGCAGCGTTGTACGGTTTCAAATACGGGGTCGCTGATCAGGTAGTCGTTTCCGTCTTTGCCGTACACCAAGAGATTGTGTGCGTTGAAATGGAAACGCATTTGTGGCGGGAAGTAGGGCAGCCAAAAGACGGAGGTTTGCAAACCGGCCAATTTGCCTGAGGATAGCGCGGCATCCAACGCGGCTTGTCCGCTTTGTGCGTCGGAAAATTTGCGCACGGATAATTTCAGCCCCAATGCTTTGCAGGTATTTTTGATAATGCTGCGCGGCGCGGTACGGTAGGAAACCAGCGGCATGCCGTTTAATTTGATCAGCGGCATCCAGACAAATGTCAGCGCGTGGGAAATGCCGAAAATCATGGCTTCGTCTAAATTGTGGCCATGGTATTTGAGCAGGGTGGACATCACACCGCTTTCGCAATGGGCGGTATGCTGGTGTGGAAATTCTTGTATGGTCATAAAGTTATTGGTTTTCGTGCAATGTTTTCAGACGGACTGAAGTTTTATAGGAATGGGTTTGTTGTTTTGGAAATCAGCGCGCTTCTTTGACCGCTTCCTGCGCGGCTTTGTAGCGGCGCAGAAATTCGATGGCGGCGGCTTTTTCGGCTTCGTTGCCGTATTTGGCATCACGTTGGGCGCGGCGCAGTTCGGCGCGTTCTTTGGCTTCTTCGATTTGGCGCGCTTTGAAGTCTTCGCGGTTGTCGGAGGAGACGAGTTTGTCCTGTTGTGATTGCGCTTTGGCCATGGCTTTGGCAATCAAATCCATGGGGTTGAATGCGGCGCTTGTTGCGGCTATTTGGGCTTGTGCCTGTGCGGCCTGTTTGGCTTTGACGGCGGCTTCACGTTGCGCCAGTAGGGCTTTGCGTTCGGCATCATCGCGCTGTTTGCGCGCGGTATGGCGTTCAAAACGGCTTTGCGCGTGTTCGGCGGCGGCGAAGCGCGGTTCGGCAGAGGTGCTGAAACGGCGTGCGGACGGCAGGAAGGGCTGCGATACGGGAACCATGTCGATGCAGTCGACGGGGCAGGGGGCAACGCACAAGCCGCAGCCGGTGCATTCGTCGCTGATGACGGTGTGCATTAGTTTGGACGCGCCCATAATGGCATCGACGGGACAGGCGCGGATGCAGGCGGTACAGCCGATGCAGACGGCCTCGTCAATCAGGGCTACGGCTTTGATTTGTGTTTTTGCCGGGGCGAGGTAGGGCTTGCCCAATAGGTCGGCAATGTCTTTCATGACGGTTTCCCCACCCGGCGCGCACAGGTTTACCGGCGCTTCTCCTGCCGACAGGGCGCGCGCATAGGGTAGGCAGCCTTCATAGCCGCACTCACGGCATTGGGTTTGCGGCAACAGGCGGCTGATGCTTTGGATGGGAATGGTCATCATGGATAGTCAAAATCGAAAAGGCGCATTATATCAGATTGTTGCGTTTGTTTTGGCGAAACCCGCTTTGCTTATTTTAGTGAAACTCTCTACACTCGTTTTAGCGAAACGCGCTACGCTCGTTTTCAGACGGCCTGAGTCGGGTTTGCGTTATAATTTTGAAATGGATTTATTCGGGTAATTAGGAATGACGGCTACACTTTGCCCCTGTCAGTCGGGGCGTGTTTATACGGAATGTTGCGCACCGTTTCATGCGCGTGAGGCGGCGGCCTCGACGGCGGAAGAGTTGATGCGTTCGCGTTACAGCGCGTATGTTTTGCAGGAAATCGACTATATCGTGGACACGACTGTCCCTGCGCAGCAGAATTTGTTGGACAAGCAGGATTTGGCGGCATGGAGTAGGCAGATGCAGTGGTCGGGATTGAAGGTTATCCGTCATGTGCCGTTTGGCAAGCTGCATGCTTTGGTCGAGTTTGAGGCGTATTTTGAAGAGAACGGGCAAACTGAGTGCCATCATGAATTGTCGGCATTTGTGAAAATAGACGGGCGTTGGTACTTTATTGAGCCGACCGTTGCGTTACCGACGATGAAACAGCCTTGTTTGTGCGGTTCGGGCAAAAAGTTTAAGGCGTGTTGCGGACAGTTTTTCAAATAGTAGTGTAAACAGGCCGTCTGAACGTTCAGACGGCCTAAGCTGTTTTTGCAGATAAAAAAAACCATTCATACTAAGGGAGAAGTATGAATGGCCAATACATTGCGGGAAAACGTCTTACTTGCTGCACCGCCCAAAAGGGATGAAAGAGCGGTGTTGTGTCAGCGATTGATATTCTACCGTTTTTAGTATTAAATGCTGTTAAGAAGTGAAATAATTTCAATAAGTTGCAAGATAATCGTGATATTTTGAAGATAAACGGTATTTTTACTGATTTTCTCGAATCCATTTCACCCATTGCTGAAACAGCTCGGGTTGCAATGCGGCGATGACGGAACGCTTAAATACATGTTCGCCGCTCCAAAAATCGTCGCCTTCCAAAGTGGTCAGGCAGCCGCCGGCTTCTTCAAAAATTAATGCACCGGCAGCGTAGTCCCACAGCTTTTGTCCGCCGTGGATGTAAATATCGTAGCGGCCGCTGGCAAGGTAGCACCAATCGAGCGTGCTGCTGCCCATACTGCGGATTGTGCCGAATGGGGCAAGGGTATTCATGCGGCTGGCGAGTTTGCCCGAACGCAGGTATTTGATTTCTACGCCGGCAATGGATTCGTTGAGTTTTTTGTTTTCCGAACGCAGCGGCAGCGGCGTGCCGTTGAGAAATGCGCCTTTGCCGCGTTCGGCATAGAAACATTCGCCGCTGACCGGATTGTAAATCACGCCCAATTCGGCATGGCCGTTTTTAACCAGCGCGACGGATACGGCAAAATGCGGCAAACCGTTGACGAAGTTGTTTGTGCCGTCGATAGGGTCGACAATCCATAGGCCGTCTGAATGTTCGTTCCACAAACGGGTTTGTTCCTGAAAGCTCATTTCCTCGCCCAACATCGGACAATCCTCCAATAAGGGAAGGGCGGCGGCAAAAGCGGTTTGTGCGGCCAAATCTGCTTCACTCAAAACCGATCCGTCTTCCTTGCGTCGTGACGGCGTGTTCAGAAAACGCGGCATGACTTCGGTTTGGGAGATGTGGCGGACGACTTTCTGTAAACGGTATAGCACGGCGTATCCTTGTTTTTTGCAGTTTTGCGCGACAGTGGATTAAAATTCGGGAAGTTTTCAAATTATAGTGGATGAAATCGAAAGCAGGCAGGAGTATGTCGCCGTGTTTCAACTTCATTCACGAAATTTTAAATTTAAATTATATACATTAAATTATATACATGAATAAAGCAGGAAACCATGCCCCGATTTTATGTTGATTTTGCCTCAAGCCCCGACAGCGTGGTCGAATTGCCCGATAATGTGGTGCGCCATCTGAATGTATTGCGCGTGAAAAACACGGAAGAAATCGTGTTGTTCAACGGCAATGGCAAGGCATATCCGGCTTTGCCAGAAGTTTTGGAAAAACGCCGAGCCAGCGTGCGGATTTTGCGTGAAGAGGCAACGGACAACGAATCGCCGCTGAATATTACATTGGTACAGGCGGTATCCACCGCCGAGCGCATGGATTTCACTTTGCAGAAAAGCGTGGAATTGGGCGTGGCAGAAATTCGCCCAGTTATCAGCGAACGCTGTGTCGTCCGCTTGAGCGGAGAACGCGCTGAAAGGCGGGTGGCGCGTTGGCAGGAAATCGTTGTTTCAGCGTGTGAACAAAGCGGCCGCAATATTGTGCCGAAGGTTTTGCCGCTGACGACTTATGCACAGGCTCTGCAACAGTTGCCGCAGGAAACGACCAAACTGTTAATGAGCTTGAACCGCGCACAAAAACTGAGCGATGTTCAGCCGCAATCCGGCAAAGTCGTGTTTATGGTCGGCCCGGAAGGCGGATGGACGGAGAAGGAAGAGCAACAGGCATTTGATGCCGGTTTTCAATCCGTTACGCTTGGTAAACGGGTGTTGCGTACCGAAACCGCCTCACTTGCGGCCATTGCCGCCATGCAGACGCTTTGGGGCGATTTTGCATAAAGTTCAGGCCGTCTGAAAACGAGCGTAGCGAGTTTCGCTAAAACGAGCTGTTGCTTCATGATATAAAAATGGGAGTTTAAAAATGTCTTACACCTTTACACTGGCCGAGCACGAGCTGGAAACGGAATTGAAAAAGTTAATCGTGCAAGAAGCCGATAAGGCCGACGATGTGGATATGGATGATTTCACCGACGATGCGCTTTTGTTTGGCGATGACAGTCCGGTCGGTTTAGATTCGCTTGATGCGCTGCAAATCAGCGTTGCTTTGCAACAGTATTTCCAAGTGCGCCTGCAGGGCGACCGGATGGTGCGCAAACATATGATGTGCGTACGCGATTTGGCGGCGTTTATCCGTGCGGAGCATGGCGCGTGAGTTGGGTTTGCGGTACGGCGGCCACTTCTGCCTTGAATCCGCAAACGGATTTCAGACGGCCTGATGCGGTGTCTTATACGTTTTTAAACCAACCGCAGCAGGCTGCTTATTTTCGTGCATTTGCTAGCGACAGTTTGGGGCGGAAGGAATTGGCGGATATCGCCGAACAACATTTGCGCCTAGCTGCCGAAAATGCAGGCTGGCCATCTGAAAGTTGGCATGATGCGCCGGTGTTTATCGGGTCTAGTTCCTATTCCATCTCCGAATATGAAAACCGCCATTTTGTGGGCAATAGGGCGGAAGAAGAACACAATCTGCTTTATCTCGCCGAAGATTTGCGCCGGCGCAGCGGCAATCGGCAGATTTTCAGTTTCGCTACTGCCTGCACTTCATCCGCCCATGCGCTCATTCAGGCGGATAACTGCTTGCGCGGCGAGGCGGAGCGTGCCTTTGTGCTTGGGATTGAAAACCTCAACCGACTGACTTTGCTGCATTTTCACAGCTTGGGTTTGCTGACCGAACAGTATCAGCCTTTTGGCGGAAACGGTTTGATTTTAGGCGAAGGTGTTGCCGCGCTTGCCTTATCTTCCGCTGCTCCTGAATCTTCAGGCCGTCTGAAACTTATAGGACACGCTGCCAATACAGGCAATGACCTGATTCAAAGCGATGGCCAAGCGCAAGAGCAAGTGATGCGACGTGCGTTAGATATTGCAGGCATCGTTCCTGAAAGCATTGCGGCCGTTAAAACACACGGCATCGGCACGGCTGACAGCGATGCCGCCGAATTGGCCGCACTGGAAAATATATTCGGTACACTGCCGCCCTTGATGGCGTTCAAACCGCAAATCGGACACACGCTTGGCGCAACGGCAGCCCTTGAAACAGCCTTGCTTTTATCCGCTCTAAAACAAGGCGGAAGCAACGATTATCAGGGGTGGAAAATTCGTTTTTCCGAGTGCGCGGCTTCACAAAAAGGCGGCTTTTTCTGTTTGGCCAATCAGTTTGGTTTTGGCGGCAGCAACACATCTTTGGTATGGCAATGGCAACCGTAAATCCTAATATCCGTATTACCGCCGCCGTGCGTTTTGATACTGACGCCGGCACCGGCGGTAAAATCCTCAAACAAATCTTAAAGCAGCAAAGCGGTATAGATACTCGCCGCCTCAGCCGCTTGAGTTTGATTGCCGCGCTTGGTGCAGGGCAGCTAAAGGAACAAAGCGAAATCCGCCCTGATTGCGCCGTTTTTCTTGGTACGCCGTTTTCTTCGCCATCCGTGTTTGAAAAAATGGCAGACAATGTGCTGAACCATCACGCCGCGATGCCGTTTGACTTTATTGCCAACCTGCACAACTCCCCAGTCTTTCATGCCGCGCAAGCGTTAGGCACGCATGGTGCAACTTTGGTCGTTACTGCCGACAACAATGTAGATACCTGCTTTCATCCATTATCTCTGGCGATGCAGTCTTTGCAAAATGGCGGACAAGCTGCGGTTGGCTGGGCATATGAACATCAAGTAGCCCGAGCCGATACCCATGAAGGCAGTATTTGGATTGTGCTTGAAGCCGGTGCAGAGCAGGGTGTTCCCGTTGTGTTGAATGATGAAGTGATGCAGACTGATAGGTCGTCTGAAAAGCCGCAATATTATTGGCAAAATATCGCCGATTGGATAGAAGCAGTAATGGCGCACGAGGGTAGGGATGTGAAGAAATGTACTTTGGCGTGATCAGCAAATGATTTTAGAGAAAGTATTTGTCTGTTGAATAAATAAGGTCTGTACCATTAAAAAGGCCGTCTGAAAATGTTTTCAGACGGCCTTTTTGTATAAAAAACCAATCAACGAGACATCTCGCCTTGAATAGCGCGGATATTCGCTTTACGGGCGTTTATGGTACGGGTCAGTTGTTGGATTTTAATCTGATCGCCTTTTTGTTTGGCCGCGTTCAACTGGGTTTGAAGGCGGGTAATAGCAGCCTGTTCGTTGCGTACTTCGGTCTGCAATATCTGTTTGCGGGTTTCTTTAGGGCTTGGCTTAGGAGCCGGCGTAACCACAGGTGCAGTACGGATAACAGGGGCTTTGTATTTGCTGTATGAAGAACTGCGTGATTTGTTCTGACGGTTGCGCAGGGTAATATTGATGCGCGGATTGGCAGCTTCGGCTGTGTTGGTCACGCTGGTAATCGGTACATTCGGCAGGATTTTGATATCGCTGTCGCTATTTCCTTTATCCAGCAAAATATCGGCTGCCGGTTTGTATGCTTGTGGGAAAGGTGTTGGGACAGTGGTTTTGCCATGCTCTACCGGAGTGGCAGTTGCCGGCGTGCTTGGTTCGGTTGAAGCGGTGGCAATAGGTTTGGCTGCTTGTTCCTCAGATGCGCGGACAACGGCTGTTTTATCGGCTTTAGTACGGTTAACCTTGGCTTTGCGTCGAGAGGAGGTTTTGGCATAAGTTTTGCCTTTATGCTTAGTCTCGACTTTGGTAGGTGTTTTATCGAGCACTTCATCCTGAGCTGTTACCGCTTGGTTATTTTGGGTAGTTGAAGTTTGCGGCTGAACTGCCGAGTTCTGAATAATCTCTTGTGGAGTTTGGATTGCAGGTACAACAGGTTGAACAGCTGGTGTTTCATTAATAATAGCAAGGCCGTCTGAAACTGTTTTCTCGGTAGAAGCAGTAGGTTGGGCTTGTGCGGCAAGCATTACAGGAACAACACTGTTTTCTGTTTGGGTTGCACTAGACTGAGTTTGTACGACAGGAGTTGTATTGCGGACAGTAGTGTCGGCAACATAGTCTTCAGCTTTTATTGTGGGCGGCGCTTCCAGAGTAGGCGTATTGTTGGGAACGATTACGCTGTCTGCAATGGCTTTGTCGGCTGTAACGGTATGGGTTTGCGCGATGAGTACAGGAGGAACAATAGTGTTGTCCTCTTGAACGGCAGTCGTCTGAGTTTGTACGACAGGAGTTGTGTTGTGGACAGCAGCATCGACAACATAGTTTTCAGGTTTTGCAACGGCTGATGTTTCCAAAGCAGGCGTATTGTTGGAAACGATTGCGCTGTCTGCAATGGTTTTATTCGCTAGCATAGCTTGTCGAGTTTGTGCCATCGGAATGGAAATAGGTGCCGGAATACCGTATTCATTTCGAGCAACAACGACTGGGGTTTGTACCGCGGGCGTTGCTTGAGAAGCATTAATGTAGTCTGCGGCAGATGCTTTAAATTCTGTTGTTTGTACCGTTTTTAAAACCGGAGTGTCGCCCGGAATCGCAACGACGCTGTTTTCTGTTACATTGTTTGTTTCAACTATGCGACAGGCGTCATTGATCTGGTATGAAACATAAACGGTGATGCCTTCAACATTGCAGACATACTCAGCAGCATTGGCGGCGGCGGCGGGGAGGGTCAGGCTGAGGGCAATGGCGGTTTTGCAGAAAAACGGTTTCATAAAGGCAATAGAATCAGGTTGTTTGTTTAAAGTGTAATTATACTATGTACACTGTCAGCATCCGCCAACTTATTTTTAGGCGGTGTAAAACTGTGGTTGAAAGGTTGAAAATTGGAATAAAAGGTCTTAGGCCGTCTGAAACTTGTCATACTAAAGTTTCAGACGGCCTTTGTTGTCATGGCGGATTAAGCGTTCAACAGGCTTTCGTCCAATGTCAGCTCTTCGTTTTTATTGACGGCTACTTTGCGTGCCAAAACGTTTTGGGCGATTTCGTGTGCTTCGGCAAGCGAGTGCATCATGTAGGTACCGCATTGGTATTCGTTCAGCTCGGGGATTTTGCTTTGGTCTTGAACGGTCAAAACATCCTGCATTGAAGCGAGCCATGCGTCGGCCACTTTTTGCTCGTCGGGCGTGCCGATGAGGCTCATGTAGAAACCGGTGCGGCAACCCATCGGGGAAATGTCGATGATTTCAACGCCGTTGCCGTTTAAGTGGTCGCGCATAAAGCCTGCGAACAGGTGTTCCAGCGTATGAATGCCTTTTTCAGGCAGGATTTCTTTGTTGGGAATGCAGAAACGCAGGTCAAACACGGTAATGGTGTCGCCTTTGGGCGTGGTCATGGTTTTTGCCACGCGTACGGCAGGGGCGTGCATACGGGTGTGGTCGACTTTGAAACTGTCTAGTAGGGGCATTTGGGTGTCCTTTGAGGTAAATAGATTTTTAGCTAGGGATATTTGAAGACTGAATCACAATTCCGCAATCTCAATTGCTTTGCCCGAAGCCGCGCTCAGTGCTTCGTTTAAAACGTCGTAGAAATCGCGGCTGTCGCGCGTTGCCAGCCATTTGCCGTTTTGCTCGGCGAAATGGTAGCCGCCGCTTTTGGCAGCAATCCACAATTCTTGGTTGGGCGTGTGGCGGTTGACGATGATTTGCGTACCGTCTTCGGCTTCGATGGTCAGTACGTTTCCGGCAAACTGGCAGTCGAAATCCCAGCCGTTTTCATCGATTTGGTCTTCAATGTGTTCAAACAATTCTTCGCTCATGCGGATGAATTCGCTTTCGGTCATCATGGCTTTTTGTGTGGTTTTTGTTTAAGATACCGAATCTTGCCACATTCGTAATGATGAAGAAAGTTTTACTGATGAAATACGGCGTATTTTTTGCAGCGGCAACGGCTCTGCTGCTCTCTGCCTGCGGCTACAAAGGCGACCTCTACCTGCCCAAAGAAGGCGACAAGGCGCGCTTCGGCGTGATTCAGACCGGCTTGAAATTCGATACGGCAAAAGAGCCGACTACTCAAACCAACGACTAAAAAAGATTCACAAACATGACCTTATTCTGCGAACAACTCCCTTATACACACCTTGCCGAAGAGTTTGGTACGCCGCTTTATGTGTACAGCAAATCTGCGCTGACCGAGGCATTTGAAAACTACCAAACCGCGTTTTCCGCTTTAAATCCGCTTGTCTGCTACGCGGTTAAAGCGAATGGCAACCTGAGCATCATCAAACACTTTGCTTCTTTGGGGAGCGGTTTTGACATTGTGTCCGGCGGCGAGTTGGCGCGCGTTTTGGCGGCCGGCGGCGATGCGGCGAAAACGATTTTTTCCGGTGTGGGTAAGAGTGAGGCAGAAATTGAATTTGCGCTGAATGCAGGCGTGAAATGCTTCAATATGGAGAGTATTCCTGAAATCGACCGTATTCAGAAAGTTGCCGCGCGTTTAGGTAAAGTCGCCCCGGTTTCCCTGCGCGTCAATCCCGATGTCGATGCCAAAACTCATCCTTATATCTCCACCGGTTTGAAAGCCAATAAATTCGGTATTGCCTATGCCGATTCACTTGAGGCTTATCGTCATGCTTCTCAACAAAGCCATTTGAAAATTGTCGGTATCGACTGCCATATCGGCTCGCAACTGACCGACCTCAGCCCGCTGGTCGAAGCCTGCGAACGTATTTTGGCCTTGGTCGACCAACTGGCAGACGAAGGCATTGTGTTGGAACACTTGGACTTGGGCGGCGGTGTCGGCATTGTTTACCAAGATGAAAATGTGCCTGATTTGGGCGCGTATGCCCAAGCCGTTCAAAAACTAATCGGTACACGCCGTCTGAAACTGGTCCTCGAGCCAGGCCGTAGTTTGGTTGGCAATGCAGGTGCGTTGTTGACGCGCGTTGAGTTTGTCAAACATGGCGAAGAGAAAAACTTTGTGATGATCGATGCGGCGATGAACGATTTGATGCGTCCGGCACTTTATGATGCCTATCATCACATTGAAGCGGTCGAAACCAAAGACATTGAGCCTCTGACGGCCAATATCGTTGGCCCGATTTGCGAAACCGGCGACTTCCTCGGCAAAGACCGCACCATCGCCTGCGAAGAAGGGGATTTGCTGCTTATCCGCAGCGCCGGTGCGTATGGCTCAAGTATGGCGAGCAACTACAACACGCGCAACCGTGCGGCGGAAGTATTGGTTGACGGCAACGAATGCAAACTTATCCGCCAACGTGAAACTGTCGAGCAGCAAATGGCCAACGAATTAGCTTGTTTGTAAGGTTTGATTGTTTAAAAGGCCGTCTGAAAGCTTGATTGACTTTCAGACGGCCTTTGTTATGAAAGAAAAGGGCATGTATCAAACACGCCCTTTTCAGTTGATCAATAATGAGGCGGAATTTCATCGCGCAGGCTGTACGGTTCGCGTTCGCCGTTTGCGCCTTTGTCCTGCATCCGTTGATACAGAAGCCGCAACTGGCCTTGTTGTAAATCTAAAGCCTGTTGCATCTTGGCGATGGTGTCGTTCAGGCTGCCGATTAAATCTTCCTGCAAGGCCGTCTGAATTTCCAGCTCCGTGATGCGGTGTTCCAATTCCTGAATATCGCTCATATTACAGCACCATCGCGGCAATCCAGCCTGCAACCATCAGCGGGATATTGTAGTGGATAAAGGTCGGGATAACCGAATCGCGGATGTGGTCGTGCTGACCGTCGGCGTTCAAGCCCATGGTCGGGCCGAGTGTCGAGTCGGAAGCAGGGGAGCCTGCATCACCCAGCGCACCTGCCGTGCCGACGATGGCCACGGTAGCCATTGGGGAGAAGCCCAAGCTGATGCACAAAGGCACATAAATCGCGGTAATAATCGGCAAGGTGGAGAAAGACGAGCCGATGCCCATGGTTACCAGCAGGCCGACAAACAGCATGGTAAAGGCGGCCATGCCTTTATTGCTTCCGAACAAAGCCATGCTGCGTTCGACCAAAGGCTGAATCTCGCCGGTTGCGTTCATTACGGCGGCGAAACCTTGTGCCGCAATCATAATAAAGCCGACCATCGCCATCATTTTGATGCCTTCGCCGAACACATCGCTGGCGGCGGAGCGGTTCATCACGCCCAGCATCATAAACACGGCAAAGCCCAACATAGCGCCCAATACCAGCGAACCATCATACAAAAGCTGAATGGCAAAACACACGGCAATCGCTACGGCCGCCACCAAGCTGCGATAGGTTGAAGGCTCTTGTTGTTGCACTGCCGCACGGTTGTCTTCCGTGTCAGTGGTATTGTTTTGATAAATGCGCGGCTTGCGGTAGTGCAAAAAGGCCAGCAGTAAACCGGAAACCATGCCCAAAGCCGGAATCGCCATTGCATGCATCACATTGATGCCGCTGGTGTCCATGCCTGCCGAGCGGATATTGCCCAACATGATGTCGTTCAAGAAGATGGCGCCGAAACCGTAAGGCAGGAACATATAAGTCGTTACCAAGCCAAACGTAATCACGCAGGCCACCAAGCGGCGGTCGAGTTTCAAACGGTTGAATACCAACAGCAGCGGCGGAATAATCATCGGGATAAACGCAATATGAATCGGCACAACGTTTTGGCTCATCACGCCCATGCACAAAATAATCGCCAGCAGCAGCCATTTGACCGCGCCTTCGCCTTTTGCATTGCCTTCGCCGCCGTTGAGCTTGCGGATAATCACACCGGCGAGCTGTTGCGGCAGGCCGGAATGCGTGATGGCCATGGCAAACGCGCCGAGCATGGCATAAGACAGCGCGATTTGCGCCCCGCCTTTCAGGCCTTCGTTAAAAACGGGAATAATCCCTTGCTGCACCACATCGCCGGCCGCGTTGGTTATATTCTCCAAAGGCATACCGGCCACCAAGCCGCCGACAAACGCGCCGACAGCCAAGCTGAGCACCACATGCACGCGCGATAAAGACAGCGCCAGCATGATGATGACCGCAATTACAACCGCATTCATATCGTTCTCCGTTGTTTCAGACGGCCCGTTATGTAAAAACAGGCAATCGTCTGTTTACATATTACAAATAAACATCATAACCCAAGCAGGAAGCCTTTGCAAAAAACGGCAGGCCGTCTGAAACCAGAAGCATCGGTTTCAGACGGCCTGCCGTGAACCCTTATTCAGCGTTTTAATATGGCGTGCAGTTTTGGCGATAAAAAATAGCCAAAAAACACGCGCTTCCTATTCTTTGCATAGGGTACCAATGTTAAAATCGACACAATGTCTCGGTATTAGGTTTGTCACTGAAATTAAAGCAGTTATTGATAAAATCCAATTCAATAATACGCAAATAAAGGAAAGAAGTTATGGATATTTTGACGCGGCTGCACAATCTGCCGCCCTCCCGCTTTCATTACAAACTTTTAGTGCTGGTCGGCATAGGTTGGCTGTTTGACGCCATGGATACAGGCTTGGTGTCGTTTGTATTGCCGGCTTTGGGCAAAGATTGGGTGCTGGCTCCGGCGCAGTTGGGCTGGATTGTCAGCATTGCCTTTGTCGGCATGGCTCTGGGCGCGGTATTCAGCGGCTGGCTGGCGGACAGGTTCGGACGGAAAACCGTTTTTGCCGGTACGATGGTGGTGTACAGTATTGCCACAGGTTTGTGCGCAATTGCACCTGATTTGACGGTTTTGCTTGTGTGCCGCTTTTTTGTCGGCGTCGGCTTGGGCGGCCAGCTGCCCGTCGCCGTGTCGCTGGTCAGCGAATATGCGCCGCCGAAAGTACGCGGCCGTTTTATTGTGTTGCTGGAAAGCTTCTGGGGCTTGGGCTGGCTTTCGGCTGCGCTGGTGTCTTATTTCTTTATTCCGCAAACCGGCTGGCACAGCGCGTTTTTATTCGGTGCCTTGCCCCTGTTTTATGTGCCGTTGGTGTTGAAATTCGTTCCCGAATCCGTGCCTTACCTGCTTTCCCGCGGCAAAACCAACGAAGCGCACCGTTTGGTATCTGAGTTGGAAATTCAATCGGGCATCACGCCGCCGGCAGAAGCTGTTGCCGCACCGGCCGCCCCGCGCGAACGCATCCGCTTCATCCAACTTTGGCAACATCCGTTTGCACGGCGCACGCTGATGCTGTGGCTGGTTTGGTTCGGCATCGTGTTTTCGTATTACGGCATTTTCACTTGGTTGCCCAAACTGCTGGTCGAGCAGGGCAATACCGTGGTCAAAACTTTTGAATATGTGCTGGTGATGATTGTTGCGCAACTGCCCGGCTATATAGCCGCCGCGGCTTTGGTGGAAAGAATCGGCCGCAAAGCAACGCTGGCAGGCTTTTTGGCTGCTTGCGCCGTGTGCGCATGGTTTTTCGGGCAAAGCACAACTGCGGCCGAAGTCATGATCTGGGGCAGCCTGATGTCCTTCTTCAACTTGGGCGCATGGGGCGTTTTATACACCTACACCCCCGAACTCTACCCCTTGCGCTTCCGTGCTTTCGCATCCGGCTGGGCAGGCGCCATCGGTCGCGTCGGCGGCATACTCGCGCCCATGGTGGTGGCGGCGATGGTAGGCAACAGCGGCGGCTTCGGCAAAATCTTTATGATGTTTGCGCTGGTTATGCTGCTGATTGTGGCAGTAGTCTTGGTATTGGGTGAGGAAACCAAAGGCCGTACGCTGGAAGACATTAGCCAATAAAAGATAGACATGAAAAAGGCCGTCTGAAAAATATTTTCAGACGGCCTTTTTCATTTACGTTTGTAATTTTAATACATCGATTTTCTGTTTTTATCTTAATTATCGAGGAAAGCGACGAAGAATAACCGTCTTTGTTTTTGTGTAGATAAAAATATTATACTTCAAAGAATTAAAATGAATAAACGATAAAATGGCCGTCTGAAAAGTTCAATCATGGTTTGTGATGTAGGTCAAAGCAAAATGTAACTAAATTACCTATAGTTATCGTAGTGAAAATTTATTGACCTTATTGCCACCTTTTATTAAGGAGATACACCATGAACGCATCAGCCGACAACGTCGTCAGCCCAGCCGTAGCCGAGGTAAACAGCCTGGTTGACAAGGGTTTACGGGCATTGGACGAGTTTCTTAAGCTCGATCAGGAGCAGATTGACTTTATTGTTGCCAAAGCCTCTATCGCCGCGCTGGACAAACATGGTGTGCTCGCCATGCACGCGGTAGAAGAAACGGGACGCGGCGTGTTTGAGGATAAGGCGACGAAAAACCTGTTTGCCTGCGAAAACGTCGTGCGCCGCCTGCGCGATTTGAAAACCGTGGGCGTCATCAGCGAAAACGATGTAACCGGCATTACCGAAATCGCCGATCCGGTCGGCGTGGTTTGCGGTATCGTGCCGACGACCAATCCGACTTCCACCACCATTTTCAAATCCCTGATTGCACTGAAAACCCGCAATCCGATTATTTTCTCGTTCCACCCGTCCGCCCAGCAGTGTTCCGCCCATGCCGCGCGTATCGTGCGTGATGCGGCGATTGCGGCCGGTGCGCCGGAAAACTGTATCCAGTGGATTGAAAAGCCGTCTATGGAAGGCACTTCCGCACTAATGAAGCATCCGGGCGTGGCAACGATTTTGGCGACCGGCGGCAATGCGATGGTGGAGGCGGCGTATTCTTGCGGCAAACCTGCGCTCGGCGTCGGGGCGGGCAACGTACCTGCTTATGTTGAAAAAACGGCGGACATCAAACAGGTAGCACACGATATTGTGATGTCGAAATCTTTCGACAACGGCATGGTGTGCGCCAGCGAGCAGGCGGTGATTGCCGATAAAGAGATTTACAAAGAGTTGGCCGAAGAATTCAAATCCTACGGCGTGTACTTTGCTAACAAAAAAGAAAAAGCCATGCTCGAAGAGTTTATCTTCGGCGTGACGGCGAATTGCGCCAGCTGCGGCGGGGCGAAACTTAATTCCGCCGTTGTGGGCAAACCGGCAACATGGATTGCCGAACAGGCCGGGTTTAAAGTGCCTGAAAAAACCAACATCATCATCGCCGAATGCCGCGAAGTCGGCCCGAACGAGCCGCTGACCCGCGAAAAACTTTCGCCTGTGTTGGCCATGATTAAGGCGGATTCGACCGAACAAGGTTTGAAGTTCGCCGAAGAAATGGTTGCCTTTGACGGCTTGGGACACTCCGCCGCCATCCATACCGCTAACGAAGAATTGGTCAAAACGTTCGGCTCCCGCGTCAAAGCCCTACGCGTGATTTGGAATTCGCCTTCCACCTTCGGCGGCATCGGCGACGTGTACAACGCCTTCCTGCCTTCTCTGACCCTCGGTTGCGGCTCTTACGGTAAAAACGCCGTCGGCGGCAACGTCAGCGCAGTCAATCTGTTAAACATCAAAAAAGTAGGCCGTCGGAGAAACAACATGCAATGGTTCAAAGTGCCCGCCAAAATCTATTTTGAACGCGATTCCATCCAATATCTGCAAGACATGAAAGACTGCGAAAAAGTCATGATTGTGACTGACCGTTCGATGGTTGACCTGGGCTTTGTCGATAAAATCACCCATCAACTGCATCAACGCAAAAACAAAGTGACCATCCAGCTGTTTACCGATGTCGAAGCCGATCCGAGCGTCCAAACCGTCTATAAAGGCACGGATTTGATGCGCAGCTTCCAGCCCGACACCATCATCGCGCTGGGCGGCGGTTCGCCAATGGACGCGGCAAAAGCCATGTGGCTCTTCTACGAGCAGCCGCAAGTCGATTTTGAAGACTTGGTACAAAAATTCATGGACATCCGCAAACGCGCCTTCCGCTTCCCTGAATTGGGCCGCAAAGCCAAATTTATCGGCATCCCTACCACATCAGGCACAGGCTCCGAAGTAACACCGTTTACCGTCATCAGCGACGGCGACAAAAAATATCCGATTGCCGACTACTCGCTGACACCGACCATTTCGATTGTCGATCCTGCGTTTACCATGACCGTTCCGGCAGGTGTAACCGCCGATACCGGTTTGGACGTACTGACCCACGCCGTAGAAGCGTACGTTTCCGTACTGGCGAACGACTTTACAGACGGCCTTGCCCTGCAAGCCATCAAGCTCGTGTTCCAATACCTCGAACGCTCCTACAAGCACGGTGCGGCCGATCCTGAAGCGCGCGAGCATATGCACAACGCCTCCACCATCGCAGGCATGGCGTTTGCCAATGCGTTCTTGGGCATCAACCACTCGATGGCACACAAAATCGGCGGCAAATATCACGTTCCGCACGGCCGCGCCAACGCCATCCTGCTGCCGCACGTCATCCGCTACAACGGCACGCGTCCGCAGAAAACCGCCACTTGGCCGAAGTACAACTACTACAAAGCCGACCTGAAATATCAGGAAATCGCCCGTACCTTAGGCCTGCCATGCAGCACACCGGCAGAAGGTGTCGAATCCTTCGCCTGCGCCTGCCATGAGCTGGCAGTCAACGTCGGCATCAAAATGTCGTTGAAAGAGCAGGGCATCGATGAGAAGACCTTCCTCGACGGCAGAAAAGAGCTGGCCATGATGTCTTTTGAAGACCAATGTACCCCGGCCAACCCACGCCTCGCGATGGTGGCCGATATGGAAGAAATCCTGACCAAAGCCTACTACGGCGAATAAAATCGGGCAGTTAAAAAGGCCGTCTGAAAACTGAATATAGGGTTTCGGATGGCCTTTCGTATTAGAACTAAAGTTGATACTTATTGTATGTGGAATTTAATTTGCAAACATTAAGAATAGTCATCATGAAATCAGAAATTTTAAAACAATTTGGCAAACATGTTCGTCATTTAAGACAACTCCAGGATTTAAGTCAGGAAGCATTGGCTGAAAAAGCGAATATGCACCGGACTTATATCGGAATGATAGAACGTGGAGAGCGTAACCCCGCCCTATTAAATCTTATTCGTTTGGCTAGCGCATTAGATATTTCTTTGCCTGAACTTTTAAGGGCTATGTTAATGACGGGAACTGTGATAATGAATCTAACTGATTCGTATGGTTTTTTGGGTCTTCGGAATATATAGTGGAATTACTTTCTTAATAGTTTAAAAACAACTGGTGTTTAAATCGGATTTTCTGGTGGGATGTTAGGATAATCAATAGTATTATATAAAAGTATCAATCACATACGAGTGATACTTTGGGAAAAAAATAAAATAGTCCAATTTACTTGACCGTGTACTATGGTACATGGTTTATAATATTCAGGGGGTGAAATAAGATGATTTATCGCATTAGTGAGTTTGCAGATAAATGTGGAGTTAATAAAGAAACGATCAGATATTACGAGCGAAAAAATTTATTACAAGAACCTCACCGAACGGAAGCTGGTTATCGGATATATTCATATGATGACGTTAAGCGTGTTGGGTTTATTAAACGAATACAGGAACTTGGTTTCTCTTTAAGCGAGATTTATAAATTACTTGGTGTTGTAGATAAAGATGAAGTTCGTTGTCAAGATATGTTCGAATTTGTTTCTAAAAAACAAAAGGAAGTGCAAAAACAAATAGAGGATTTAAAACGAATTGAAACTATGTTAGACGACTTAAAACAACGATGTCCAGATGAAAAGCAATTACATTCGTGTCCAATAATAGAAACATTAACATGAGAGATTAATTAACGAAAGGAGCTTTTTTATGAATAAATTTAAGGTAAACATTTCAGGAATGACATGTACGGGTTGTGAAAAACACGTAGAATCAGCACTTGAAAAGATAGGTGCTAAAAATATTGAGTCTAGTTATCGTCGTGGTGAAGCAGTATTTGAACTGCCCGATGATATTGAGGTTGAAAGTGCAATAAAGGCGATTGATGAAGCAAATTACCAAGCCGGAGAAATTGAAGAAGTATCATCACTAGAAAACGTGGCGTTAATTAATGAAGACAATTATGACCTTCTTATTATTGGTTCTGGTGCTGCTGCCTTTTCTTCGGCAATTAAAGCTATAGAATACGGTGCAAAAGTTGGAATGATTGAGCGTGGAACGGTTGGGGGAACCTGTGTGAATATTGGCTGTGTTCCGTCAAAAACTCTTCTTAGGGCAGGGGAAATCAATCATTTATCAAAAGACAATCCGTTTATAGGTTTACAAACATCCGCTGGAGAAGTGGATTTAGCTAGTTTAATCACGCAAAAGGATAAATTGGTGAGCGAACTTCGGAATCAAAAATATATGGATTTAATTGATGAATATAATTTTGATTTAATTAAAGGTGAAGCAAAATTCGTTGATGCTAGTACGGTTGAGGTCAATGGGGCAAAGTTATCTGCAAAACGCTTTTTAATTGCAACAGGTGCATCGCCTTCGTTGCCCCAAATTTCAGGACTTGAAAAAATGGACTATTTAACTAGTACAACACTTCTTGAGTTAAAGAAAATACCAAAACGATTAACTGTAATTGGTTCAGGATACATTGGAATGGAGCTTGGACAACTATTTCATCATTTAGGTTCAGAAATAACGCTTATGCAAAGAAGTGAGCGACTTTTAAAGGAGTATGATCCTGAGATTTCAGAGTCAGTTGAAAAAGCGTTAATTGAACAGGGTATAAACCTTGTCAAAGGGGCAACTTTTGAGCGTGTTGAACAAAGTGGAGAGATAAAAAGGGTTTACGTAACAGTAAATGGCAGTAGAGAAGTCATTGAATCAGATCAGTTACTTGTTGCCACTGGAAGAAAACCAAATACGGATTCTTTAAATTTAAGTGCAGCAGGTGTTGAAACTGGAAAAAATAATGAAATCCTGATCAATGATTTTGGTCAAACAAGTAATGAAAAGATTTATGCAGCAGGAGATGTGACTTTAGGACCACAATTTGTATATGTAGCAGCCTATGAAGGTGGAATTATTACTGATAATGCTATTGGTGGATTAAACAAAAAAATAGATTTATCGGTAGTTCCTGCTGTTACGTTTACGAATCCGACGGTTGCAACGGTTGGTTTAACAGAAGAACAAGCAAAAGAGAAAGGGTATGATGTGAAGACATCTGTATTACCTTTAGATGCTGTTCCAAGAGCAATTGTAAACCGTGAAACAACCGGTGTATTTAAACTAGTAGCAGATGCAGAAACACTAAAAGTATTAGGGGTTCATATTGTATCTGAAAATGCAGGAGATGTCATCTATGCAGCATCATTAGCTGTTAAATTTGGCTTAACGATAGAAGATTTAACAGAAACCCTAGCACCATATTTAACAATGGCTGAAGGGCTAAAATTAGTTGCACTTACGTTCGATAAAGATATTTCGAAATTATCTTGTTGTGCAGGCTAAGGGAACTTTTTTAGGATTTTGAGATTTAAGTTATTTGAGGTCTGTAATGTAGACAACTCTATCTACCTTAAAAAAGTCGTCTGAAAACCCTGTTCCCAAGTTTTCAGACGACCTTTCTTATTACAGCAATCAATGCCGAATCAGACTTTACACCACGATGTTCACCAGTCTGCCCGGTACGACGATGATTTTCTTCGCAGGCTTGCCTTCCATGAATTTCACCGCGCCTTCGGTGGCGAGTGCGGCGGCTTCGAGGTCGGCTTTGGATGCGTCGGCGGCAACGGTAATTTTGCCGCGCAGTTTGCCGTTGACTTGAACCATGACTTCGATTTCGGATTTGACCAAGGCGGCTTCGTCGACTGTCGGCCAGCCTGCTTCCCACAGTTTCGCGCCGTTCAATTCGCTCCACAGGGTTTCGCAGATGTGCGGCACGATGGGCCACAACAGGCGTACGGCGGTTTCCAATACTTCTTGGGCGACGGCGCGGCCTTGTTCGCCGTCGGTGTCGGTTTTGTCGTATTGGTTGAGCAGTTCCATCACGGCGGCGATGGCGGTGTTGAACTGCTGGCGGCGTCCGTAGTCGTCGCTGACTTTGGCGATGGTGGAATGCAGTTTGTGGCGCAGATCTTTGAGTTCTTTAGACAAACCGTCTTGGCTGCCTGCAAACGCTTTGACCGCGCCGCCTTGTTTCAGGTATTCGTAAACGGTACGCCACAGACGACGCAGGAAGCGGTGTGCGCCTTCGACGCCGCTGTCGCTCCATTCGAGGGACTGTTCGGGCGGTGCGGCGAACATCATGAACAAACGGGCGGTGTCCGCGCCGTAGGCGTTAATCAGTTCTTGCGGATCGACGCCGTTGTTTTTGGATTTGGACATTTTTTCCGTGCCGCTGATGACGACGGGCAGGCCGTCGGCTTTGAGGACGGCGGACACGGGGCGGCCTTTGTCGTCGAAAGTCAGCTCGACATCGGCGGGGTTGATCCAGTCTTTGCTACCGTTGGCATTTTCGCGGTAGTAGGTTTCACAGACGACCATGCCTTGTGTGAGCAGGCGTTCAAACGGTTCGTCCACGCTGACCAAGCCTTCGTCGCGCATCAGTTTGGTGAAGAAGCGCGCGTACAAGAGGTGCAGAATGGCGTGTTCGATACCGCCAATGTATTGGTCGACCGCGCCCCAGTATTTCGCGGCTTCTGCCGATACCATGCCTTCTGCGAACTTGGGCGACATGTAGCGGAAGAAATACCAGCTCGATTCCATGAAGGTGTCCATGGTGTCGGTTTCGCGTTTCGCCGCGCCGCCGCAGCATGGGCAGGTGGTTTCGTAAAACTCGGGCATTTTTGCCAGCGGCGAACCCATGCCGTCGGGTACGACGTTTTCGGGCAGGACGACGGGCAGTTGGTCGGCGGGGACGGGGACGTCGCCGCATTTTTCGCAATGGACGATGGGAATCGGGCAGCCCCAGTAGCGTTGGCGCGAAATACCCCAGTCGCGCAGGCGGTATTGGGTTTTCGGTTCGCCCGCGTCTTGGCTTTGCAGCTTGTCGGCGATGGCGTCGAAGGCCGTCTGAAAATTCATGCCGTCCAGGTCGCCGCTGTTGACCAATACGCCGTTTTCTTTGTCGCCGTACCATTCTTGCCATCGGTTTGCGTCAAATGCGTTGTCACTAACGGCAATGACTTGTTTTTTAGGCAGATTGTATTTGGTGGCGAACTCGAAATCGCGTTCGTCGTGCGCCGGAACCGCCATGACCGCGCCGTCGCCGTAGCCCCACAATACATAGTTGGCAATCCACACTTCCAGCTTGTCGCCGTTGAGCGGGTTGACGACGTAGCGGCCGGTCGGTACGCCTTTTTTCTCCATCGTCGCCATATCGGCTTCGGCAACCGAGCCGGCTTTGCATTCGGCGATAAATGCCTGCAATTCAGGTTTGTCGGCTGCGGCTGCGGTTGCCAGCGGATGCTCGGCAGCAACGGCAACATAAGTCGCGCCCATCAGCGTGTCGGGACGGGTGGTATAAACTTGCAGGAATTTCGCGTAATCGCCTTCCAAGCCTTGTTTGCTGTCGTCTGAAACGGCGAAGCGCACGGTCATACCGCGAGATTTGCCGATCCAGTTGCGCTGCATGGTTTTGACTTGTTCAGGCCAGTGTTCCAGCTTGTCCAAATCATTGAGCAGCTCTTCGGCGTAATCCGTGATTTTGAAGTAATACATCGGGATTTCGCGTTTTTCGATCAATGCGCCCGAACGCCAGCCGCGCCCGTCGATGACTTGCTCGTTGGCAAGGACGGTTTGGTCGACCGGGTCCCAGTTTACCGTGCCGTTTTTGCGATAGACGATGCCTTTTTCAAACAGCTTGGTAAACAGCCATTGTTCCCAGCGGTAGTATTCGGGTTTGCAGGTAGCGACTTCGCGCTCCCAGTCAATCGCAAAACCCAGGCTTTTGAGCTGGGTTTTCATGTATTCGATGTTGTCGTACGTCCAAGCGGCGGGGGCGACGTTGTTTTTCATCGCCGCGTTTTCCGCCGGCATGCCGAACGCGTCCCAACCCATAGGCTGCATGACGTTGAAGCCGTTTAAGAGTTTGAAGCGGCTCAATACGTCGCCGATGGTGTAGTTACGCACATGCCCCATGTGCAGCTTGCCGCTGGGATAGGGGAACATGGAAAGGCAGTAGTATTTGGGTTTGGAAGCGTCTTCGGAGACGTTGAAAATACGGGCGTCATCCCATTTTTTCTGCGCCGCAGGCTCGATGGCGGCGGGTTGATATTGTTCTTGCATGATGTTTTGCTTTATACAAAAGGCGTTGGAAAATAAAATCAAACGCAGATTATAGCGGATTCAGAAGCGGATTGCTTGTGTCGTAACATCATGTCAAACCGCTTTGGCATTGTTGTTTCCCGTTTGTTTTGACGTGGAAGAACGCAAACAATCAAAAGGCCGTCTGAAAACAGGGTTTCAGACGGCCTGAGTATGAAACGGTTAACGGTAAGTCTGGCAGCGGTCATCATCAGCATCAGGCATAAAAAGGAAGCAATTTTTTGTATCATGGAAGAAAACCTTTCTAATACAAAACAGCGATATAGAGTCAAATCTTCTTTCACTTTAAGGCCATCATCATGCTTTGACAAAGCGAGGAAGGCCGTCTGAAACAAAATTTTCAGACGGCCTTAAAAATATCGACTTGAGTTTTTTACCTTCCGCCCACATATCCGACCCAGTTCAAACTTATTCAAAACACTATCAAAATTATGAGTACCCAAGATTATTACGAAACCCTTGGTGTTGCCCGCAGCGCTAGCGACGATGAAATCAAAAAAGCCTACCGCAAGCTGGCAATGAAATACCATCCCGACCGCAATCCTGACAACAAAGAAGCGGAAGAAAAATTTAAAGAAGTCCAAAAAGCGTACGACACCTTGTCTGACAAGGAAAAACGTACCATGTACGACCAATACGGCCATGCCGCGTTTGAACAGGGCGCAGGTGCGGGCGGATTCGGTGGCTTTGGCGGTTTCGGCGGCCAAGGCGGATTTGGTGGTGCGCAAGGCTTCGATTTTTCCGATATTTTCAGCCAAATGTTCGGCGGTGGCGGCAGCGCAGGCGGCCGTCAGCCGGATTACAGCGGCGCGGACTTGCAGGTCGGCATAGAGATTTCGCTTGAAGAAGCCGCCAAAGGCGTGAAAAAACGCATCAACATTCCGACTTACGAAGAATGTGATGTCTGCCACGGTTCAGGTGCCAAACCGGGCACATCCGCATCGACTTGTTCGACCTGTCACGGCTCAGGTACGGTACACGTCCGCCAAGCCATTTTCCAAATGCAGCAGACTTGTCCGACTTGTCACGGTACAGGCAAAGAAATCAAAGACCCTTGCGTCAAATGCCGTGGCGAAGGCCGCACCAAAACCAGTAAAACAGTTGAAGTCAACATTCCGGCAGGTATCGACGACGGTCAACGCATCCGCTTGAGCGGCGAGGGCGAGCCGGGTCAACACGGCGCACCGGCAGGCGATTTGTACGTCAATGTCCGCGTAAGACAGCACAAAATCTTCGAGCGCAACGGCTTGGACCTGCATTGCGAACTGCCGATCAGCTTTGCCATTGCCGCATTGGGTGGCGAAGTCGAAGTGCCGACTCTGGACGGCAAAGTCAAACTGCACATTCCGAAAGAAACGCAAACCGGCCGCCGCATGCGCGTGAAAGGCAAAGGCATCAAGTCTCTGCGTTCCGGCTCGACCGGCGATTTGTACTGCCACATTTTGGTTGAAACACCGGTCAACCTGACCGACCGTCAGAAAGAGTTGCTGGAAGAATTTGAAAAAATCTCCTCCGGCCTCGACCTCAGCCAAACCCCGCGCAAAAAATCGTTTTGGGAAAAGGTAGGCGATTTGTTCTCCGATAATTAATCGTTGTGAAAAAGGCCGTCTGAAACCTGTTTACATTGAGTTTCAGACGGCCTTTTTTATATTTTTCAGACTTTTATCATCTTTTGTTGTTTCAATATAATTTTCTGTGCCATTTCCAAAAACAGTTTCTGCTCGTCTGCAGACAGAACCGCCAAGGCTTCTTGGTTGATGGCTTTGGCAATTTCGGTGGAGCTTGATTGTAAAGCACGCGCGTGTTCTGTCAGCTTAATCAAACGGCTGCGTGCATCTTCAGGATTAGGCTCCCGTGTAATCAATCCGTCTCGCTCCATCCGTGCCAGAGTGTTGGCAATCGTTGCCTGCTTCAAATCGGCACGCTCAACTAATTCCTGTTGGCTCAAGCCGTCTTTATTCCATAGCTCGATCAAAATTGGAAATTGTGCAGGCGCAATCCCCAGTGGTTTTAAGCCTTCGCTCAATAAAATGGCAAATTGGCGGGCAATATGGTTCATCAAATAGCCTGCCGATTCAGTTTTGAAAACTTCGTTCACTTTGTTTCCTTTAAAATCAGGTTGTTGCGGATTATATCACAAATATAGCTTGCTATGTTAATTAATAGCAAGCTATGCTTATTTTAATTTAATAGCTTGCTATATAAATTTCAGACGGCCTATCTCAAACATTCAAAGGAAATATTATGAACCGCGATACTTTACGCAAAATCCATGCTGCGGCAGGAGCAGGTACATGTTTATTCATCGCCTCATTTTGGATCAGTACCGTATTAAGCGAACTCTTCAGCTCGCATGAAACCATCGTTGTCGTAAAACAAACCATTGTTTATGCGCTATTCGGGTTGATGGCTTGTATGGCAGTTGCAGGTGCAACAGGCATGAAAATGGGTGGGAAAAGCAAACATACTGCGATTGCCGCGAAACGCCGACGCATGCCGTTTATCGCTGCCAACGGAATGCTGATTTTGCTGCCTTGTGCGTTTTTCTTAAACAGCCGCGCCGCCGCAGGACAGTTTGACAGCGTGTTTTATATCGTTCAAATCGTAGAACTGATTGCCGGTATGGCTAATCTGACGCTGTTGGGACTGAGCATGAAAGACGGATTTTCTATCCGTAAACCCAAATTGAAATCCATTTAATTGTTAATTTAAGAGAAAACATCATGAAACCTGATACTCCGCAACGTTACGGCATTACAACCCGCTTTCTGCATTGGACTATGGCGGCCTGCTATCTGTTTATGTTTGCAACCGCCATTGCTTGGAATATGGATGAAAGTCTGAAGTTTTTGACTAATCCTCATAAAGCGGTTGGCTTTCTTCTGCTGATATTGTCTGCTTGGCGTGTGATGTGGGCAATCCGCCAGTCCAGAAATCGACCGGTTGGCAGTATGGCTGCCAAATTTGGACATTGGGCAATGTATCTCCTGATGCTTGCCGTTCCAGTCACAGGTGTTATGAGACAAATTACTCAGGAAGGACAGATTCACGGAGCACTGGCATTTTCGTTGCTGTTCTTGTCTCTGGGACATATCGGCATGGTCGTTTACCACTACATCAAAGGCGAATCCGTAATGCCCCGAATGTTCGGAAGAGCTTAAATATCTCACATCAATTCAAACCTATAAGGAACTATCCATATGAATATCCGTAAAAAAACAGCTCTGATTGCCGCTGCCGCCACTGCCTTTGTCGCTGTCGGTTGTACTGCAAATGCCAAACAGTGGCAGGAAAAATGTGAAGCCTTTCAAAACAGTGTTGTCCTCATTAATACTTTTGAAGTGCCGCAGGGTAAAGAAGCCGAAGCTTTGGCTTCTTGGCAAAAAGCGCGTGATTTTTTGAAAACCCAGCCAGGCTATATAGCTACGCGCCTGCACCAAAATATAGATCCAAACGGTAAATATCATTTGGTCAACGTAGCCCGTTGGCGCAATATGGAAGATTTTAAAGCCGCTACTGCCAAGATGCGTCAGGCCCTGCCGGATAATATGCCTGAAGGGGTTGCAGCCAGCCCGGGTTTGTTTAAAGTGATTGAAAACGATATGCCGCATGGTTTTGGCAGATACAATGGCAAAGGATTCGGCCGTAAATTTGAAGTATGCGGCAAGTAATCGCAGGCCGTCTGAAACCTACTTGAATCAGGTTTCAGGCGGACTTTTGTTTTTCTTTCTGTTGCTTCAAGCCATGGTTTGCCTTACAATTCGCGCTTCACTCTTACGGGAGTAGCCATTCGGCGCAATGCCGAAACCGTTGTCAACATAATCGGCTTGTGCGGCCGTGGCAGCGGTATCTTCTCTGCTTTATCGGAAGACAGGCAAGACGTAAGCGTTGTCCATACCCTTGCGGGCGGTATGCACAGCGCTTTTTGTTTGCCCGCTTTTCGGTTGAGTATCTTAAATCATGGAAGCTTTTTTCTCCTCGACGCTGGGCGTTGCCATTGCCGAAATCGGCGATAAGACGCAATTGCTCGCACTCTTTTTGGCTGCACGTTTTGCCCACAAAAACGCGATTGTTGCCGGTATTTTTATTGCAACCCTGTTGAACCATCTTGTTTCAGCCGCACTCGGTGTCTGGCTGGCATCCGCTATTTCGCCCGAAGTCATGAAATGGGTGGTTGGCGGCAGTTTTATTGCGGTTGGATTGTGGCTGCTATTGCCGGACAAAGACGAAGATCCTGACGGTAAGTGGCTGAAATACGGCGCATTTACGGCGACGGTTGTCCTGTTTTTCTTGGCTGAAATCGGCGATAAAACGCAGATTGCAACAGTTCTTTTGGCAGCAAAATACCAATCTATCCTGCTGGTCGTGGTCGGCAGTATTGCCGGTTTGATGATTGCTTCTGTGCCTGCCGTGTATTTGGGCGAAATGCTGATGCGCAAGATTCCGGCCAAAGCAGTGCGCATTGCCGCATGTATCTTGTTCTGCCTGCTGGGTATTTTGACCCTGCTTGGCGACGGTATCGTGTTGAAGGCCGTCTGAAATGTGGGACATTGTTTTTGAACACAAAGATTTTGTGGTCATTAATAAGCCTTGCGGCGTATCGGTGCACAGCGAATCGGAAGGAGATGTTTGCCTGACCGCTTCGCTGGCGCAGCAGCTCGGCGTTGAACGCGTGTGGCTGGTTCACCGTTTGGACAAAGCCACCAGCGGCCTGTTGCTGCTTGCGCTCAACCGAGACAGCGCGGCCGCTTTGTCGGCGCAGTTTGCCGAAAAAACCATGCGTAAAACTTATTTGGCACTCGGTACGCACAAGCCGGCGAAAAAGCAGGGCTGGGTGAAAGGCGGTATGGTGCGTTCGCGCCGCGGTACATGGAAGCTGACGCGAGACGAGGATAATTTTGCCGTTACCCGTTTCAGCAGCCAAAGCCTGAAGCCCGGTTTGCGCCTGTTTGTGTTGCAACCGTTTACAGGCAAAACCCATCAGCTGCGCGTGGCCATGAAAAGCATAGGCAGTCCGATTTTGGGCGATACGCTGTATGGCGGCGATGAGGCGGGATATCTGTTTTTGCACGCTTGGCGTTTGGTTTTCGACTATCGCGGCGAGCATTTCGATATTCGGGTTGCGCCTGATAAAACATGGCCGTCTGAAATCGATTTGTCGGCGTGTTTGGGTTCGGATGAATCCGAATAGAAGCAGTGAGATTTTTGTGTATATTAAAAAAGGCCGTCTGAAAATTGTTCAGACGGCCTTTTGATTGTTTCAAGTTTACATTTCCAATTCGCTCAAGCCCGGCAAGTCGGCAAAACAGCGGTCATGCGTGATTTGGCAGAAGTTGTCCAGATAGCCTTTGTTGGCATCTTCCGTACGAATGGCTGCATAAAGTTTGCTCTGCAGGCCGTCTGAAGTGATTTTGCGGTGGACGACGTAGCCTTTTTCCAAATACGGCATGACCGTCCAATAGGGCAGGGCGGCGATGCCGCGTTTGCTGGCAACCAATTGAATGATGGCAATGGTCAGCTCGCTGTGGCGGCGCGGCGGATTAATGCCTTTGGGCAGCAGCACTTTTTTGGGCAAATCCAGCATTTCGTCGGGGACGGGATAAGTAATCAGGGTTTCGTCGATAAAGTCTTCCGCTTCCCAAACGTCTTTGTCGGCAAGCGGGTGGTCTTCTGCGCAGATGCCGACCATTTCATAGGCAAATAGGGGGCGGTAGCTGATGCCGTTGAGCGGCTCGGCTTCGGAAACGATGGCAAGGTCGGCGCGGTGTTGCAGCAGCAGCCCGACCGGATCAGCTTGGAAACCGGAAACGATGTCCAATTCAACTTGCGGCCATAAGGGGCGGAATTCGCCCATGGCAGGCATCAGCCAGTCAAAGCAGGTGTGGCATTCGACGGCAAGCCTGAGTTCGCCCGCTTCGCCTTCGATAATCCGCACCAAATCACGTTCGGCGGCGGCAACCTGCGGCAACAGCTCACGCGCCAGTTGCAATAGGCGCATACCGGCAGGCGTGAAGCGCAAAGGTGTTGATTTACGTTCAAACAACGGCGTTTCGTAATAATTTTCCAAGGCGCGGATTTGGTGCGACAGGGCGGATTGGGTCAGGAAAACCCGTTTGGCGGCAAGGGAAACGCTGCCGGTTTCTTCTAAAGCCAGCAAGGTTTTGAGATGACGCAATTCGATAATAGAGTCCATGTGTTTTCAGACGGCCTGTGGGTAAGGTGGTGTATATTAAAATAATTCATGATGATGTGCAAATGATTAATGTTGGGAATGATTGCTGAAATCGGAATGTAAGAATTTGAGGCATAAACAGATTTTGCGGTTAGAATGCGAAGCTGTTTTTGAAGATAGATATAAGGAGCGGAATATGGCTTTACGCCGTGAAATTCTGGCTTGGTGCGATGAGACATTGCAGGTCGGGCTGTTTAAGGACTATGCACCCAACGGTTTGCAGGTCGAAGGCAAAGGAGAAATTGCCAAAATCGCCACTTCGGTTACCGCCAGCAAAGCTGCAATCGATTTTGCCGTAGAGCAGGGGGCGGATCTGCTTTTGGTTCACCACGGTATGTTTTGGAAAAGCGAGCCTGTCACGATTACCGGTTGGAAAAAAGCACGCATTGAAACCTTGCTGCAACACCAAATCAATATGGCAGGCTACCACCTGCCGCTGGATGCGCACCCGCAATTAGGCAATAACGCACAGTTGGCCGAGAAACTCGATTGGGTGCTCGAAAAACAATTCGGCGAGCAAAACCTGTTGAATACAGGCCGTCTGAAAACTACGCAAACATTGGCGCAGTTGTCTGAACGCATCGAGGCGGTATTCGGCCGCAAGCCGACCGTTATCGGCGATCTTGAACGCGAAATCAAACGCATTGCCTGGTGTAGCGGCGGTGCGCAGGGATTTTTTCAGACAGCCGTAGACGAAGGTGTCGATGCGTATCTGACCGGTGAGATTTCGGAAGCGCAATATCATCTTGCCAATGAAACGAGTGTGGCATTTATCAGCGCAGGCCACCACGCGACAGAACGTTACGGCGTCCGCGCCTTAGGCGATGCTGTGGCAGAAAAATTCGGTATTGAAGTGGTTCACTTTGATGAAAACAACCCTGCCTGAGTATTGAGCAATATCATAAAAACTTTACCTTATTTTAAATAATGCTTTGAGTATTACAACAAACTAGGTAGAATTACGCTGTTTAATGGCTCGGTATTCCCAAAATTTTAGGACGACTGAATAATGGATAATCAAGAAATCAACAACGGTCGCCGCCGTTTTCTGACACTGGCTACTTGCGGTGCAGGCGGTGTGGCGGCTCTAGGCGTAGCTACGCCTTTCGTGGCAAGCTTCTTCCCATCGGAGAAAGCTAAGGCTGCCGGTGCTGCTGTCGAAGTGGATGTCAGCAAAATCGAAGCAGGCCAAATGCTGACTGCCGAATGGCAGGGTAAACCGATTTGGCTGGTCAACCGCACAGATCAACAGCTCAAAGACTTGAAAAGTTTGGATGGTGCAGTTACAGACCCTAATTCCGAAGTGGATCAGCAACCGGAATACGCTAAAAACGAGCACCGTTCGATCAAGCCGAACCTCCTCGTCGCTATCGGTATCTGTACCCACCTGGGTTGCTCTCCGACTTACCGTCCCGACGTTGCCCCTGCGGATTTGGGTGCAGACTGGAAAGGCGGTTTCTTCTGCCCTTGCCACGGTTCGAAATTCGACATGGCAGGCCGCGTATACAAAGGTGTTCCTGCACCGACCAATTTGGTTGTACCGCCTTACAAATATCTGAGCGATACGACTGTTTTGGTGGGCGAAGACTAAAAATAAGGAACGATAATTATGGCAAACCAAACCAATAGCAAAGCAAAAGCATTGTTAGGCTGGATGGACGCTCGCTTCCCTCTGTCTAAAATGTGGAATGAGCATTTGGCTCAATACTATGCGCCGAAGAACTTCAACTTCTGGTATTACTTCGGCTCTTTGGCCCTGCTTGTCCTTGTAATTCAAATCGTCAGCGGTATTTTTCTGACCATGAACTACAAACCGGACGGCAACCTTAACGCCTACCATCTACCTGCTGCCTTTACCGCAGTAGAGTACATCATGCGCGACGTGTCCGGCGGCTGGATTATCCGCTACATGCACTCCACCGGCGCATCTTTCTTCTTCATCGTCGTTTATCTGCACATGTTCCGTGGTCTGATTTACGGATCGTACAAAAAACCTCGTGAATTGGTGTGGATTTTCGGTTCCCTGATTTTCTTGGCATTGATGGCAGAAGCCTTTATGGGTTACCTGTTGCCTTGGGGTCAAATGTCCTTCTGGGGTGCGCAGGTAATTATTAACCTGTTCTCCGCCATCCCTGTTATCGGTCCTGATTTGTCCACTTGGATCCGCGGTGACTTCAACGTTTCCGACGTTACTCTGAACCGCTTCTTCGCCCTGCACGTTATCGCAGTACCTCTAGTATTGCTCGGCTTGGTTGTGGCTCACATCATCGCCCTGCACGAAGTGGGTTCTAACAACCCTGATGGCGTTGAAATCAAGAAAAACAAAGACGAAAACGGTATTCCACGCGATGGTATTCCATTCCATCCTTACTACACCGTTAAAGACATCTTGGGTGTTGTTGTATTCCTGATTGTCTTCTGTTCTGTGTTGTTCTTTGCACCTGAAGGCGGCGGCTACTTCTTGGAAGCACCAAACTTCGATGCAGCAAATGCGCTGAAAACACCTCCTCACATTGCGCCGGTATGGTACTTCACTCCGTTCTACGCAATTTTGCGTGCGATTCCTTCCTTTGCCGGTACTCAGGTATGGGGTGTAATCGGTATGGGTGCAGCAGTTGTCCTGATCGCCTTGTTGCCTTGGTTGGATAAAGGCGAGGTTAAATCTGTCCGCTATCGCGGCCCAATCTTCAAAACTGCGTTGGTTCTGTTCATCATTGCCTTCATCGGTTTGGGTATTTTGGGTGCAATGGTAGCAACTGATACTCGTACTTTGGTTGCACGTATCCTGTCTTTCGTCTACTTTGCATTCTTCTTGGGTATGCCGTTCTATACCAAACTGGATACCAACAAACCAGTTCCTGAACGCGTAACCATGAGCACTACTAAACAAAAAATTATGTTCTTTGTTTACGTCGGTATTACCGTTGTTGGTGCTTACTTGTTTGCAACCAATATCTGATGAGGGCAGCGAAAATGAAACAAACTCTGAAAAACTGGTTTGCTGCCTTATTGCTGGCAGTGCCTATGAGTGCAGCCGTCGCTAGCGGCGGCGGACACTACGAAAAAGTCGATATCGACCTGCGTGACCAAGTTAGTCTGCAGCACGGTGCGCAAATCTTTACAAACTACTGTTTGTCTTGCCACTCTGCAAGCGGTATGCGCTTCAACCGTCTGAAAGATATTGGTTTGACTGAAGATGAAATCAAGAAAAACCTGATGTTCACAACAGACAACGTTGGTGACGTAATGGTAGCGGCAATGGATCCGAAAGATGCCTCCAAATGGTTGGGTGCGCCTCCGCCGGATTTGACCCTGATTGCTCGTTCTAAAGGTGCAGACTACCTGTACGCTTATATGCGCGGTTTCTATAAAGACCCAACTCGTCCGAACGGTTGGAACAATACAGTTTTGGCCGGCGCAAGTATGCCTCACCCATTGTGGGAGCAACAAGGTGTTCAAGCCGTTGAGTTGGATGCCAAAGGTCAGCCCGTTATGATTAAAGACGAGCATGGCAACCTGACTCCTAAACTGTATTGGGAATCTACCGGTCTGCACAGCCGTCGTCTGCCTAACGGTAAAGTAATCCAAAAAGAGTACGATGCTTATGTGCGCGATTTGGTAAACTACCTGGTATACATGGGTGAGCCTGCTCAATTGCAACGCCACCGTATCGGTTACATGGTTTTGACATTCCTGTTCGCCGTAATGTTGCCATTGGCGTACTTCCTGAAAAAAGAATTCTGGAAAGACGTTCATTAATTCTTTTGAATCAAAAAGGCAAACCTGTTTCAGGTTTGCCTTTTTTGTTTGTGAAATTGGTTTATGCGGAAATAATGTAAATTTTAAAATTACTTAATATAAACAATGTGATATATGAAATTTCTGGATTAAGTGTTTGAAATTATATATAATTCTGTCTGAATTTTTATAAGGCTTAAGGCCGTCTGAAAAGATTGATCAGGAGTAGAAGATTATGATGACTTTGTATTCGGGTATTACTTGTCCATTCAGCCAACGTTGCCGTTTTGTGTTGTATGAAAAAGGTATGGATTTTGAAATCAAAGATGTGGACGTGTTCAATAAACCTGAAGACTTGGCTTTGATGAATCCGTATAACCAAGTACCGGTCTTGGTTGAGCGTGATCTGATTTTGCACGAATCAAACATTATCAACGAATACATTGACGAGCGTTTCCCTCATCCTCAATTGATGCCGGGTGATCCTGTTATGCGCGGTCGCGGCCGTTTGGTGCTGTACCGTATGGAAAAAGAATTGTTCAGCTTGGTGCAAGTGTTGGAAAACCCTGAATCTACCAATAAAGAACAAGCTAAAGCGCGTGAAGCCATTGGCAATGGTTTGACACTGTTGGCACCGTCTTTTACTAAAAACAAATACATCTTGGGCGACGACTTCTCTATGATTGATGTTGCCTTGTCTCCATTGTTATGGCGTTTGGACTATTACGATATCAAACTGGGTAAATCTGCTGCGCCTTTGCTGAAGTACGCCGAGCGTATTTTCCAACGCGAAGCCTTTATTGAAGCATTAACGCCGGCTGAAAAAGCCATGCGTCGTTAAAGGACGGATCTATGGCAACTTCAACCAAACCGTATTTATTGCGTGCTTTGTATGAATGGTGTTTGGATAATAACCAAACACCGCACATTGTGGCTTGGGTAAATGAACATACCCGTGTGCCGATGCAGTATGTACGCGACAATGAGATTGTTTTAAATATTGGCCCTACTGCCAGCCATAACTTGAATATCGACAACGAGTGGGTCAATTTTTCTGCACGCTTTTCCGGCGTAGCGCACGAGATTTGGATTCCGGTCGGTCATATTGTCAGTATATTTGGCCGCGAAAGTGGAGAGGGTATGGGGTTTGAAGTAGAACCATATCAGCCTGCTTCTATCGAAGCTGCAGTGGCCGAAGATAAAAAAGCTGAATCTACGGAAGAAAAACCGAAAAAAGTATTGAAGCTTGTGAAGTAATTAAAAGATAAAAGGCCGTCTGAAATGTTTCAGACGGCCTTTATTGATTGGGTATTGAAATGGCAAAATTAATGAGCAATCAGTTATTAATTAAGCCAAACAAAAAAGCTCTTGCGTTTAACAAGAGCTTTTTTGTTTAGTGGTGGAGGTAAGCGGGATCGAACCGCTGACCTCTTGCATGCCATGCAAGCGCTCTACCAACTGAGCTATACCCCCGAAATTTGGTGGCGAATCAGGGATTCGAACCCCGGACACAAGGATTATGATTCCTCTGCTCTAACCGACTGAGCTAATTCGCCGTTTCGTGAAGTCGCTATTATAGTTTTTTTTGAATATTTGGCAAGCGCTAATTTTGGTTTTTTTTATTTCTTATTGTTTTTAAAAAATAAAAAGTAGGTTGTCAGACTATAGTTTATGGCAAATATCGCCGTGGCCGAAGCCTACCCAGTCGATATCGATGTTTTTGCCAAAAGCGATCACTTTAAAAAGTTCGCCCATTTCGTGCTGATGTATCAGTTTCTGTACTGCGGCGGCTGCTTGGATGTATTCAACTGAATCTGGGCTGCCGATTTGTGCCAGCAAATCGGTGATGCCGAGATTGAGCAGGAAATAGGATTGGGGCAGGTAGCCGATTAAGTCCAAACCTGCTTCCGTGCCAGCGCGTGCAATATCGGTGAAATTGACGTGTGCAGTCAAATCGGTCAGGCCGATATTGAAAAATGGGTCGTGGATAGTGTGATGGCGATAGTGGCCGATAAATGTGCCTTCTTTACGTTGCGGGTGGTAATACTGAGCGGCATCGAAGCCGTAATCGATAAATATCATGCCGCCGCGCTGCAATTTGGCGGCCAGGGTTTGGATAAAGGCATATTGTGTCGGATGCAGCTCGCTTGTGTATGAAGGGAGGGGAGGGAAGTACAAGGAGGCTGTTTGTATCAGTTCGGCTTGGGCCAATGGTCTGATGGCTTCGATTAGCTCGTCATTCTCTAAACTGACGCCAATTTGTTGAAACCCTGCATCTTGATAAATTAAGCGTTCAACCGGCATGGCATCCAATACTTCGTTGCCGATGATAATGCCATCAAAGTGTTCAGGTAATGCGGTAAGGTGGATGACTTTGGCGGCTGCTTCAGGGGAAGTATGTTCAAGAATATATTGGCGTTGTCTCTCTGCAAGCTCTGCCGATAGCTCGATAATATAGTAATGATTCAGGCCGTCTGAAAAGTTTTGCAAGAGTGTGGTAGCGAGATGACCTGTACCTGCACCAAATTCATAGATATTGCCTGCTGTTTGCGGCAGTAATTCGTCAAGTTGTTTGGCAAGGGTTTGTCCGAATAAGGGAGAAAGGGTAGGGGCAGTGATGAAGTCGCCATCCGTACCGATTTTATGGCTGCCTCCGCTGTAATAACCGTATTGAGGTGTGTAAAGGGTAAGCTCCATAAAACGGGAGAAGGGTATCCAGTTTTGATATTGTTCAATTTCGTTTTTTATGAGCTTCGTCAGGTGTGCTGAAGAGGCTTGTGCATCAGTGGAAGGAAGGGGGAGTTGTGGCTTCATGACTGTTAGATAATGTAAAAAATTTGAATTTGTTTGTATATTATAGCCCCTTGTGAGAGGGGTGGTAATCTGGTGTAAAAATACTATATGTAGTATTTTAAAAACATAAACAATACTAGATATGGTGTTTTATGCCATATAAAATGGCTAGCATATTAATTTGTCATGCATTTTTGTATATATAAGCTATTGAATTTTAAGTGTTTAGTGTTTCATTTCAGATAAAGGGTTGATTTGACCTGATTGCCAAAATTTCTTATAGTGTCGGTTGGTGGGGCATAGTGGGTGAAAGTGGTTACTTTTTCCTAAAAAGTGTTCCGTAGAAGTGAAGACGAAATATTTTAGGAAGGTGGGATTTTTAATCCCACTCTAGTTTTATTTTAATCGAATTTGGGGTGTAATGTGTTTGGCGGTGCTCATGAATTGAGTATGGACAGTAAAGGGCGGTTGGCTATTCCTGCCAAATTCCGCGATATTTTGCTGCGCCGTTATACGCCTGCAATTGTGGTCACACTGGATTCCCGAAAAAAATTATTGATGTACCCCGAGCCCGTTTGGGAAGAAAAAGCCGAGCAGATTTTGAAGTTGAAAGTGGCCGGCAATGAAGCTTTGCAACGGTATCAGAATTTGCTGCTGCACAATGCGGAGATTTTGGAGTGGGATAGCGCCGGACGCGTTTTGATTCCGGCCAATCTGCGCAAACGCGTAGATTTTGAAAAAGAAGTTACTTTGGTTGGCCGTGCAAACCGTATGGAGTTGTGGGGCCGCGAACATTGGGAAGAGGAAATGAATCAGGCTTTGGATATCGATCCTGATGAATTGGCTTTCCAATTGAGTCAAACGGATTTGCAATTGTGAGTAAAGTTGAAAATTATCAGCATGTTACTGTCTTGTTGCATGAGGCGGTGGATGCGTTGGCAATCCGTGAAGATGGGATTTATGTGGACGGTACGTTCGGCAGGGGAGGGCATTCCCGGCTGATTTTGTCGCGTTTGGGCAAGCAGGGTCGTTTGGTTGTTTTTGACAAAGACCCTGAGGCGATTGCGGTAGCCAATGAGCTGGCGGTGCAAGATAAACGTGTCAGTGTCGTACACAATGGTTTTGAAACATTTCAGACGGCCTTGGATGAATTGGGCATCGATAAGATTGACGGTGCGCTTTTTGATTTGGGGATTTCGTCGCCGCAAATTGACGATGGCAGCCGCGGATTCAGTTTCCGCTTTGATGCGCCGTTGGATATGCGGATGGATCCGACTCGCGGGATGTCTGCGGCAGAATGGATTGCAACCGCATCCGAACAGGATTTACACGAGGTAATTAAGAATTATGGTGAAGAGCGGTTTAGTCGCCAGATTGCGCGCGCCATTGTTGCGCAACGCGAGGAGAGTCCCATCGATACAACCCGCAAGCTGGCGCAGCTTGTGGCGCAAAACGTCCGTACTCGTGAGCGCGGACAAGACCCTGCTACGCGCACCTTCCAAGCAGTTCGCATCTTTATTAACCGCGAGCTCGAAGAGGTAGAGGCAGTTTTGCCGCAGGTTGCAGGCCGTCTGAAAGAGGGTGGACGCTTGGCCGTCATTGCGTTCCATTCGCTGGAAGACAGAATTGTGAAGCAGTTTATTAAAAAATATTCGCAACATGCGCCTTTGCCCCGTTGGGCGGTGGTCAAGGAAGCGGATTTGCCTCAACCGCCTTTGAAGGCTGTGGGCAAAGCAATCAAACCGGGTTCGACAGAGACTGAAACCAATCCGCGTGCGCGCAGTGCAGTTTTGCGTGTGGCGGAGCGCAGCAGCGGCGAATTTTCGGTTGTTGACTAGGGAAAGCGTTTCGGCATTGTCGCAAGGGATGTTTCTGTTGACAGGCCGTCTGAAAGTTTGAAATGGGTAAGTTGAATATTTTATTACTGGTTTTGGTGACGGTTTCTGCCTTTGCCGTAGTGTTTAAGCAAAACCAGTCGCGCTTGCACTTTATCGAGTTGGATAAGGCGCAAAAGCGGGAAATTCAGTTGGAACAGGATTACGCGCGCTTGAAACTGGAGCAAGCAAGATTGGCAAACCACAAACTGATTAAAGTGGCGGCCGAAAAGCAACATCTGCTTCCGCCGGGTGCGCATAATACGGCTATGCTGGAACGCAAAAAATAAGAATATAGCCTTGTTTTCAAGGTGTTTACGGGAATTAATAGCTCACTGAGCAGCTAAGTCATGAGAAGTCCAACATGTTAATTAAGAACGAATATAAACCTCAAATGCTGTCTGGAACCACAAAAACAAAAAAACCGCTGACAAGTAACGGACGTATTGGTTTGGTGCTGGGTGCCGTTGCGCTGGCATTTACCGGTCTGTTGGTGCGCGGGGTTTATCTGCAAACCAGTCAGCATGAGTTTTTGAAAAATCAGGGCGACCAACGTTTTGTGCGCACACTTCCGCTGCCTGCATCACGCGGTATGATTACCGACCGCAATGGTGCTACATTGGCGTTGAGTGCGCCTACCGAATCATTGTATGCCATGCCTTCCGGCATGGAGGAAATGCCGACTGACGAGCAGTTAGAAAAACTGTCGGCCATTGCCGATGTGCCTGTTGAAGTTTTGAAAAATAAATTGTCTAAAAAAGACAAAGGCTTTATCTATCTGAAACGTCAACTCAGCTACGAGAAAGCAGAAGAAATCAAAGCATTGGGCATTAAAGGTATCGCATTCCAAAAAGAATTGAAACGCCATTACCCGATGGGCAATCTGTTTGCGCATGTTATCGGTTTTACCAATATCGACGGCAAAGGTCAAGAGGGCTTGGAGCTTTCCCGTGAAGACAGTCTGCGCGGTGAAGATGGTGCGAAAGTCGTATTGCGTGACAACAAAGGTAATATCGTTGACAGCCTCGACTCTCCACGCAACAGCGTGCCTAAAAATGGCCAAGACATGATTTTGTCTTTGGATCAGCGTATTCAAACGCTGGCTTATGACGAGTTGAACAAGGCTGTGGCTTATCACAAAGCCAAAGCGGGTACGGTTGTGGTATTGGATGCGCAAACCGGCGAAATTTTGGCTTTGGTCAACAGCCCTGCTTACGATCCGAATCAACCGGGTCAAGCCAATAGCGAACAGCGCCGTAACCGCGCCGTAACCGATATGATCGAACCTGGTTCTGCCATGAAGCCGTTTACCATTGCCAAAGCATTGGATTCAGACAAAGTGGATGCAACCGATACGTTCAACACCCTGCCTTACAAAATCGGTCCTGCTACCGTACAAGATACCCACGTTTATCCTACTTTGGATGTGCGCGGCATTATGCAAAAATCTTCCAACGTCGGTACCAGTAAACTTTCTGCCATGTTTACGCCTAAAGAAATGTACGATTTCTATCACGATTTAGGTGTGGGTGTGCGTATGCATTCAGGATTTCCTGGTGAGACTGCAGGTTTGTTGAGAAGCTGGCGCAGATGGCAAAAAATCGAACAGGCAACCATGTCTTTCGGTTATGGCCTGCAATTAAGCTTATTGCAATTGGCGCGTGCCTATACTGTCTTAACCCATGATGGTGAATTGTTGCCGGTCAGCTTTGAAAAACAAGCGGTTGCACCTAAAGGCAAGCGCGTCATCAAAGCCTCTACTGCGAAAAAAGTGCGCGAGTTGATGGTTTCCGTTACTGAAGCCGGCGGTACCGGTACTGCCGGTGCTGTGGATGGTTTTGACGTAGGTGCGAAAACCGGTACGGCGCGTAAACTGGTCAATGGCCGCTATGTAGACAACAAGCACGTCGGTACATTTATCGGTTTTGCTCCGGCTAAAAATCCACGCGTGATTGTGGCCGTTACCATTGACGAACCGACTGCCAACGGCTATTACGGCGGCGTGGTTGCCGGTCCCGTATTCAAAGAAGTCATGAGCGGAAGCTTGAACATCTTGGGCGTTTCCCCGACTAAGCCTTTAAGTAATACCGCTACTGTCAAAGTACCGTCATAATCCAAACAATCAAAGAGATATTGTTTATGTTCAGCAAGTTAACCCCCTTGGCTGAAACCAACTTTCCGCCTCTGCTGTGTGAAAACGCAGCAGGGCGTTTGTTGCATTCAGACAGCCGACAAATTAAACAGGGTGACATTTTCGTTGCCTGTCAGGGCGAATATACAGACGGCCGCAGCTATATCCCTGCCGCCATTGCCAACGGTGCAACCTTTGTTTTTTGGGATGATGACGGCAAATTCACATGGAATCCCGAATGGAATGTTCCCAATCAAGGCATTAAAGATCTGAAACATCGCGCCGGTATGTTGGCGGCACAGGTTTACGGCAATGTTTCAGACGGCCTTAAAGTTTGGGGTGTAACCGGCACCAACGGCAAAACCTCTATCACACAATGGCTGGCGCAAGCTGCTGATTTTCTGGGCGAAAAAACCACCATTATCGGCACAGTCGGCAACGGCTTTTGGGGCGCATTGGAAGAAACCACGCACACCACCCCCGCCCCCGTCGATGTCCAAACCCTGCTCTACCGCTTCCGCCAGCAAGGCGCAACAGCCGCCGCGATGGAAGTCTCCAGTCACGGCCTTGACCAATCGCGTGTTAACGGCGTGCCATTTCGCAGCGCAATCTTCACCAATCTCACCCGCGACCACCTCGACTATCACGGCACCATGGAAGCCTATGGTGCTATCAAATCGCGCCTGTTCTACTGGCATGGTCTGCAACACGCCATCATCAATGTCGATGATGAATACGGTGCAGAACTGGTAGGCCGTCTGAAAAAAGACTGTCCCGATTTAGCCGTTTACGGCTACGGCTTCAGCGAGCAAGCCGATATTTGTATTACCGATTTCACCGCTTCTTCAGACGGCATGGAAGCCGTATTCCAAACCCCGTGGGGCGAAGGAAAATGCCGTACCCGTCTGCTCGGACGATTCAACGCGCAAAACCTCGCCGCCTGCGTTGCCTTGCTGTGTGCCAACGGTTATCCACTCAATAACGTTTTGGAAGTACTGGCAAAAATCCGTCCCGCTTCAGGCCGTATGGATTGCATTATGAACAGCGGCAAACCTTTGGTCGTTGTCGATTATGCCCACACGCCTGATGCACTGGAAAAAGCACTCTCCACTTTGCAGGAAATCAAACCACAGGGCGCGGCTTTGTGGTGCGTATTTGGCTGCGGAGGTAACCGTGATCGTGGCAAACGCCCATTGATGGGTGCGGCAGCCGTGCAGGGTGCCGATAAAGTTGTCGTAACCAGCGACAACCCACGCTTGGAAAATCCTCAAGACATCATCAACGATATTTTGCCTGCCGTGCCTCATCCTGAACGCGTCGAAGTTGATCGTGCCGTTGCCATCCGTTATGCGGTTGAGCAGGCTGCCGCAAACGACATCATTCTGATTGCCGGTAAAGGGCATGAAAACTATCAGGATGTACAAGGCGTGAAGCATCATTTCTCCGATTTTGAAATCGCAGAAAAAGCATTGGCAGAGCGCGGTTAAGCCATATCGCAAATGTTCAGACGGCCCGAAACCTTAAGGCCGTCTGAAAAAGATTTAAACATATACAATAAAAGCAATACGACACACGCATTACGGCACGTTAGCCATTAAACCCATCACAGTTGTTTGTTTCGGAAGACTTTTTAATAAGGCCGTCTGAACAACAAGGAGACCGATTTGATGCTGAAAATGCCGACAAAAACCTTATTAATCAGTGCAGCCGTAGTTTTATTTGCAGGCTGTACAACCAAACAACTTCCGCGTCCTACTGCCGAAATCGAGCAGTTGAGGGCGCAACAGCCTCCGGTCGAGCAAAGCCTGCCGAATCCCGTTAAAGGCAAGCGTTTTGACGACACTTGGGGCGCAGCGCGCAGTCAGGGGCGAAGGCATGAAGGTGTGGATATTTTTGCTAAGAAAAACACGCCGATACGCAGTACCACGCCCGGTATCGTCACCAAAATCGGGCGCAACCGATTGGGCGGTAAAGTTATCGGTATTCAAGGGCCGGGTGCGTGGCATTACTATGCCCACCTCAATAAATTTGCCCGTATCCGCCTGTATGAACGAGTAAAAGAAGGACAGGTCATCGGCTATGTCGGTAAAACCGGCAATGCCAGAACCACACCGGCCCACCTGCATTACGGTGTATATCTGCCGAACGGCGCGGTGAATCCGTATCCGCTGATTAATCAGAACAGATAGGCCGTCTGAACAAGATTTGAGAGTATGAACGCAAAGAAATTGGTTAAGGCAACGAATATCGTCGGTATGGTGGCAGTTGTGCTGCTGGTGTACTGGGTATTTGTTCTGATTCTATCCAATGTTTTCGGGCTTAAGGTATTCCGTGAATACATTACGGAAATTTTCCTGATGAGTATTTTTGGGATTTTTGCCGTGATGGCGGGTGCCTTGATACTGAGCATCATGCTGAATTTGACCCGTATCGCCGAGCGAGGACAAGAGGAAGAAAGCAAAGGTGGCCGGAAAACCTTATATTTGTTGTTGGCAGTATTTCCCGTTTTAGCAGCCCTGTTATTTGGTGGAAATTATCTGACTGTTCAGAAAAAACGTCAGATTTTGACTCAATCTCTAGAGCGTATCGTCAAGGATAATCCATCGCAAATCAATGCGTTGGCAGATTATCGTTTTGATTTTGCGTATATTAAAAAAGCAGCGTTAATCCTTGAGCTGATGTCGAAGGAAGATTCTGCCTTTAAAGCAGCTACAGTGATTGTGCCGGATACGATCGGTAATAAACAGGTTTATTTGGTTTTCTCAGCTGATTCCCAGTTAAGTGGGATTGATGAGCAGACACCCAATGCTCAGGGAGTAGGCGATGATAATGGTTTTGTCGTTACTCGGAATGGCAATAAAGAAACAATCAGCAAAACGCAATATCTTTATGCCCCAAATCTGAGCGAGCGTGAATACTTGCAGAGGGTATTTGCCGGACAAACAAATGAAATACGTTATGAGGCAAAAGATGGCAATTACAGCCTTTGCCACCCCTACCGCCAAAACGGTAAAACCATTGTATTGTGTTTTTCCGATTACCAGCAGTACGGGAAAATCGGCAGTTGATAAGAGAAAGTGATTTGTAGTATGAAAAGTTGGTTTTCCAATACATTTCCTGAATATAAAAAATTGCCCAAAAGCGGCAAATTTATGGCATGGCTGACTTTTGTGCAGGGCGTGGTTTGGTTGATTCTGGCATCAATTCAGAGTGTGCAAGGACTGATTAACAGCATAGCATGGGCTGTGTTTTTTGGGATTTTACTTTTCATTTTGGGTATGTTGGCGTTGTCTGCAGCATGGAATGCGTTTAAATTCCGTGAAGTCGGTTTTAAGAGAATGACATATGTGTACATGCCATGCTTATTGCAAATTGCTTTTGCAAGCGATGTATTTTCTTTTGTATTTTATATAGATAGTGTATTGAAACTATGGTTCAGCCTTACGGTAAATAAGCTTTCTGTCGGTGTAAATTTTGCCGCTATTCTTTTTATTGTGCTGGCAGGACGTAATTATCGTCATTTAAAAATGGTTTCCCAAAATACGGATAAAAATGTGGAATCGTTAGAACAAGTAGAACAAGGACAAGAAACACAATCATGAAACCACTAGACCTAAATTTCATCTGTCAAACGCTCGGCCTTCCGATGCCATCTGAAAATCAACCCGTTTCGCGTATTGTTACAGACAGCCGCGATATTCAGGAAGGCGACGTATTTTTCGCGCTTGCCGGAGAGCGCTTTGACGCGCATGACTTTGTTGAAGATGTTTTGGCAGCAGGGGCAACGGCAGTTGTGGTTTCGCGCGAAGATTGTGCGGCTTTGAAAGGCGCATTGAAGGTTGACGATACGCTTGCGGCTTTGCAAAAACTGGCGAAGGCGTGGCGTGAAAATGTGAATCCGTTTGTCTTTGGCATTACCGGCTCTTCCGGTAAAACGACGGTTAAAGAGATGTTGGCCGGCGTATTGCGTCATCGATTCGGTAATGAAGCTGTGTTGGCGACTGCCGGCAATTTTAACAATCATATCGGCCTGCCGCTGACTTTGTTGAAACTGAACGAAAAACACCGCTACTCCGTCATTGAAATGGGTATGAACCATTTTGGCGAATTGTCTTTGCTGACCCAAATTGCCGGTCCGAATGTTGCTCTGGTTAATAACGCTTTGCGCGCGCATGTCGGTTGCGGTTTTGATGGCGTCGGCGATATTGCTAAAGCAAAAAGTGAAATCTACGAAGGTTTGCTTTCAGACGGCATTGCGCTGATTCCGTGCGAAGATGCCAATATCGCTACATTTGAAGCTGCTACTGCGCAATTGAATGCTCAGACTTTCGGCGTTGCCAGTGGCGATGTCCATGCAGAAAATATTGAGTTGAAACCGTTGTCCTGCGAATTTGATTTGGTGCGTGGCAATGAACGTGTTGCCGTGGTGTTGCCAGTCCCCGGCCGTCACAATGTGCATAATGCCGTAGCGGCGGCTGCTCTGGCTTTGGCGGCAGGTTTGAGCCTTGCCGAAGTTTCAGACGGCCTGAAAAATTTCAGTAATATCAAAGGTCGTCTGAATATCAAGCAAGGCATTAAAGGCGCGACTTTGATTGACGATACTTATAATGCCAACCCCGACAGTATGAAAGCCGCCATTGATGTGCTCGCTGCTATGCCTGCGCCGCGTATTTTTGTGATGGGCGACATGGGCGAATTGGGTGAGGACGAAGCCGCCGCCATGCACGCCGAAGTTGGCGCGTATGCACGGGATAAAGGCATCGAGGCCGCATATTTTGTCGGCGACAACAGCGTTGAAGCAGCGGAAACGTTTGGCGCGGAAGGTTTGTGGTTTGCTGACAAAGATCCGCTGATTCAAGTGTTGAGCCACGATTTGCCTGAACGCGCTACTGTATTGGTCAAGGGATCACGCTTTATGAAGATGGAAGAAGTGGTCGAGGCACTGACGGATAAAGAGGTTGTCTGAAAATGGAACAGAAAAGGAAACGGCCTATACTGTTGCAGGTTATCGTTGGGATGATGGTAGTGGCAGCAGTTTTATGGCCGGTTGCAGTGTGGCAGTACATCAAAGATGTAGGATTTGAGACAATAAGCGAAGCATACGAAAGCACAAGAGGACGTTGGGGTTGGTTTGAATTTTGGTTAGGAAATTTTCATTTGCTTGTGCAAGTGATATTGATGCTGGTTAGTGCTGTTGGATTATGGAGAGGTAAGGATTGGGCGCGTAGGTTATGGCTGTATACTGTATATCGTCTACAATATGGTCGGTTATTTGGTTTCCCCTAGAATCGGGTTTCCATTGTTGGATGTCATTATTCGCGCTGCAATTTGTTACAGCTTGTTTTGCTTACATCCCAAGGATTATTTTCAGACCCAAGAAAATAAAACTTAAGAAGGCCGTCTGAAATATGAAAAAGATTTTACTATTGACTGGTTTGCTGATTGCCGCGTTTTATGCCGGAATGAAAGTACAGGCATTTATCTATGAAGATACCTGCTTGGATTTAGGCGGCGGAAAGAATCCCGGAAACTATCCGATTTGCGTGGTAGAGAAATAATCTTACTCAATAAGGCCGTCTGAAATTTCAGACGGCATACCGATTTATTTTTAATTGGGCAATAAGCCCACTGTAACAACAAAAACAAAAAAGGAAGCCCCATGTTTTTATGGCTCGCACATTTCAGTAACTGGTTAACCGGCCTGAATATTTTTCAATACACCACATTCCGTGCCGTGATGGCTGCGCTGACTGCTTTGGCGTTTTCTCTATTGCTTGGTCCGTGGACCATCCGCAAGCTGACTGCGCTTAAAGTCGGCCAAGCCGTCCGTACTGACGGCCCTCAAACCCACCTGATCAAAAACGGTACGCCAACCATGGGCGGCTCGCTGATTTTGACCGCTATTACCGTGTCCACAATTTTGTGGGGCAACTGGGCAAATCCTTATATCTGGATTCTCTTAGGCGTCTTGCTTGCTACCGGCGCACTCGGTTTTTACGACGACTGGCGTAAAGTGGTTTATAAAGACCCTAACGGCGTGTCTGCCAAATTCAAAATGGTGTGGCAGTCCAGCGTTGCCATCATCGCCGGTTTGGCGTTGTTCTACCTTGCGACAAATTCTGCCAACAATATCCTGATTGTTCCCTTCTTCAAACAAGTTGCCTTGCCGCTTGGCGTAGTTGGCTTCTTGGTATTGTCCTACCTGACCATCGTCGGCACATCCAATGCCGTTAACCTGACCGACGGATTGGACGGCTTAGCCGCATTCCCCGTTGTACTTGTCGCCGCCGGTCTTGCTATCTTTGCCTATGCCAGCGGCCACTCCCAATTTGCCCAATACCTGCAATTGCCTTACGTTGCCGGCGCAAACGAAGTGGTGATTTTCTGTACCGCCATGTGTGGTGCGTGTCTCGGCTTTTTGTGGTTTAACGCCTATCCGGCACAAGTCTTTATGGGCGACGTCGGCGCGCTCGCGCTTGGTGCGGCGCTCGGTACCGTTGCCGTCATCATCCGCCAAGAATTTGTCCTCGTCATCATGGGCGGCCTGTTTGTTGTTGAAGCCATTTCCGTTATGTTGCAAGTCGGTTGGTACAAACGAACCAAAAAACGCATCTTTCTGATGGCGCCGATTCATCACCATTACGAACAAAAAGGCTGGAAAGAAACCCAAGTCGTTGTCCGCTTCTGGATTATCACCATCGTCTTGGTGCTGATTGGTTTAAGTACCCTCAAAATCCGCTAAATCTCCAAAGGCCGTCTGAAAGTTTCAGACGGCCATTATGTAAGGTAAGCATGCTTGCCTGAATCCTACGTCCCAAAATAAATCCCGCAATAATCCACACAGAAAGTCTCCAAACATGTACCAATCTTTCGGCGGCGCAACCGGCATCCGCACCCTGACCGACCGTTTCTACGACTTAATGGAACTTGAGCCGAAATACCAAGCCTTACGCCAAATGCACGGCGAAGACATGACCCTGATACGCGAAAAGCTCTACGAATTTTTCAGCGGCTGGCTCGGCGGTCCACAACTCTTTGTCGAAAAATACGGCCATCCCCAACTGCGTGCCCGCCATATGCCTTTTGCCGTCAACGTACAAGTCCGCAACGAATGGATCGCCTGCTTTGCCCAAGCCATGAGCGAACTGGACATCGATAAAGCACTTGCCGAGCCGGTTTTAATCCAAGTTTTTGCCATGGCAGATTGGTGTCGTAACCAAAACGAAGACGGTATCGAACCGCCTATGCCGCCAATGGCGGTTGACCCATGGGTGCGCACACCGGAATTGCAGCAGATTTTGAGTAGCTACGGTGTAAACAGATTTTTTGAGGAATTTTCAGATTAAGTCTGTTTGAAAATGCTGCTATGACATTAAAGAATATAAGAGAGAATGTAAAATGAAAAATTGGTTAAGAAAAATAGCAGTTGCTTTGTTTGGATTCGGACAGATGGCTAATACAAGTGATATCCCAAATTTTGCAGAAACAGAGCAAGAAGCCAAACAAGGGAATGCTGCATCCCAATTTAATTTAGGTTTGATGTATTACTTGGGGAAAGGGGCTACCAAAGATTATAAACAGGCAGAACATTGGTTCCGTAGAGCGGCAGAACAGGGGGATGTTGAAGCGCAGAGCAATCTAGGGGGATTATATTATAAGGGACAAGGTGTTGCTCAAGATTATGAGCAAGCCAAATATTGGTTTCAAAAAGCTGCTGCACAAGGCTTTGCTAAAGCTCAGTATGATTTAGGAACAATCTATTTTTTTGGTAAAGGCATTGAACAAGATTATGATCAAGCAGCTCAATGGTATGAAAAGGCGGCAGAACAAGGGTATCTTGATGCCCAATACAATTTAGCCATTATGTATGATAACGGATTAGGTGTCGGTAAAGCTCCTGAGAAGGCGTTCCAATGGTATCGAAAGGCGGCGGAGCAGGGAGATAATCAAGCACAATATACTGTGGCTACAAGGTATATGCATGGTTTAGGCGTGCAAAAAGATTTTAAACAGGCGGTGCTATGGCTACATCGTGCAGCAGATCAAGAAAATATCAAAGCTCAATCAGATCTTGGCGTGGCTTATCATAATGGATTCGGTGTTCGTCAAGATGATAAGCAGGCCTTATATTGGTATCGTAAAGCAGCGGAGCAAGGAAGTTCTGAGGCCCAATACAATTTAGGTGTAATGTATCTAAAAGGGCAAGGTGTACGTCAAAGTAAAATAGTTGCTAAAGAATGGTTTAAGAAGGCTTGTGCTAATGGAGACAAGCAAAGTTGTGATGCTTATCAAAAATTGGATTAGGCAGGATATTAAATTTTGCTAAGGGCCGTCTGAAAAACTAGGATAAAACAGAAATAATAATTTGAATGTAATGGATTTTAAAATGAAGGTTTCGGTGAAAAAAATAATAATGGGTGTGATGGCTTGCTTTGGGTTAGGGCAGGCAGCTTTAGCTGAAAGTATTCCGGATTTTAAGAATATGCTGAGAGCTGCGGAGCAAGGAGATCCAGAAGCTCAATTAAGTATTGGAGCAATGTATGCGAATGGACAGGGTATTAGTCAAGACAACAGGCTAGCAGTGCAGTGGTTTCGTAAGGCAGCAGAGCAAGAGAATGCTAAAGCTCAATTTAACTTGGGTGTAATGTATCAGCTGGGGCAAGGTGTTGGTCAAGATTATGTACAGGCGGCAGAATGGTATCGTAAGGCTGCCGAACAGGGTGATACTGGAGCTCAAAATAATTTGGGTATGTTGTATCAAAATGGGCAAGGTGTTAGTCAAGACTATGCTCAGGCTGCGGAATGGTTTTATAGGGCTGCGAATCAGGAAAATACAGATGCTCAGTTAAATTTGGGTATGCTGTATGCTAATGGGCAAGGTGTTGGCAAAGACTATGAGAAGGCGTTGAAATGGTTTCGTAGAGCGGCTGGTCATGGAGATGCCATAGGTCAGTATAATTTAGGTGTGGCATATGCTAACGGGGAAGGAGTGCATCAGGATTACATACAGGCTATAGGATGGTATCGTAAAGCTGCGGAACAAGGGAATGTAGATGCACAATATAATTTAGGCGATATGTATGCGAGTGGGGAAGGTGTACGTCAAGATTATGTAGAGGCGATTAAGTGGTACAGAAAGGCAGCAGAGCAGGGAGATGCTCAAGCTCAATTTAATTTGGGCATGATGTACCTTCAAGGGCAAGGAGTCCGTCAAGACAATGCACAGGCAGTGCAGTGGTTTGGCAGGGCGGCAGAACAAGGGCATGCTAAAGCCCAATATAATTTGGGTGTAATGTATGCCAATGGGCAAGGAATTCGTCAAGATGATGTACAGGCGGTGAGGTGGTATCACAAGGCTGCAGAACAAGGTGTTGCTCAAGCGCAATTCAATTTGGGTATAATGTATGATCAAGGGCAAGGAGTTCGTCAAGATGATGCACAGGCAGTGCATTGGTATCGTAAGGCGGCAGAGCAAGGATATGCAGAAGCCCAATATAATTTTGGTGTGATGTATGCCAACGGAGAAGGTGTTCGTCAGAATTATAAGATTGCCAAAGATTGGTTTGGTAAGGCTTGTGATAATGGATTGCAACGAGGTTGCGATGCTTACCGAGAATTGAATCAGAAAGGATATTGAATCCTTATTCAAAGGCCGTCTGAAAAACTTAGGACAAAACCAAAATGACTTTTCAAAATAAAAAAATCCTCGTCGCCGGACTAGGCGGCACGGGCATTTCTATGATTGCCTACCTGCGCAAAAACGGCGCGGAGGTTGCCGCGTATGATGCGGAGCTGAAACCGGAGCGCGTGTCGCAAATCGGTAAGATGTTTGACGGGCTGGTGTTTTATACGGGCCGTCTGAAAGATGCGTTGGATAATGGTTTCGATATTTTGGCGCTCAGTCCCGGCATCAGCGAGCGTCAGTCAGATATCGAGGCGTTCAAGCAAAACGGTGGGCGCGTGTTGGGCGATATCGAATTGCTGGCGGGCATTGTGAACCGCCGCGGCGACAAGGTGATTGCGATTACCGGCAGCAACGGCAAAACGACGGTAACGAGCTTGGTCGGCTATCTCTGCATCAAGTGCGGGCTGGATACTGTCATCGCGGGCAATATCGGCACGCCGGTTTTGGAAGCGGAATTGCAGCGCGAAGGCAAAAAGGTGGACGTGTGGGTGTTGGAGCTTTCCAGCTTCCAACTGGAAAACACCGAAAGCCTGCGCCCGACTGCGGCGACGGTGCTGAACATTTCCGAAGACCATCTCGACCGCTACGACGATTTGCTCGACTACGCGCATACCAAAGCCAAGATTTTCCGTGGCGATGGCGTGCAGGTTTTGAATGCAGACGATGCGTTCTGCCGTGCGATGAAGCGTGCCGGGCGCGAGGTGAAATGGTTTTCGTTGGAACATAAAGCCGATTTTTGGTTGGAACGTGAGACAGGATGCCTGAAACAAGGCAATGAGGACTTGATTGCCACGCAAGACATTCCGTTGCAAGGTCTGCACAACGCCGCCAACGTTATGGCTGCCATCGCCTTGTGCGAAGCGGTCGGTTTGCCGCGCGAAGCATTGCTCGAACATGTTAAAACCTTCCAAGGCCTGCCGCACCGCGTGGAAAAAATCGGCGAGAAAAACGGCGTGGTGTTTATCGACGACAGCAAAGGCACGAACGTCGGTGCGACTGCCGCCGCGATTGCCGGTTTGCAAAATCCGCTCTTTGTAATTTTGGGCGGCATGGGCAAAGGGCAGGACTTCACGCCTCTGCGCGACGCGCTTGCCGGCAAGGCAAAAGGCGTGTTCCTGATCGGTGTCGATGCGCCGCAAATCCGTCGCGATTTGGACGGCTGCGGTCTGAATATGATCGACTGCGCCACTTTGGAAGAAGCGGTGCAGAAGGCATACGCCCAAGCCGAAGCGGGCGATATCGTGTTGCTCAGCCCAGCTTGTGCGAGCTTCGATATGTTTAAAGGCTATGCACACCGTTCGGAAGTGTTTATTGAAGTGTTCAAAGCTTTGTAAGGCCGTCTGAAAGATGAAAGTTGGGTTGAAGATCGGCTTGGCGGTAGCTATGCTTTCGGCTGTCGCCGCTTTAGTATTTTGGTTTGCCGCGCCGATTCGTTCCACGACAACCGTAGCCACGCCAAGCGAAGCGGCGTTGCCTGAAAATGCCGTTATCGACAGGTTGGTTGTGCATAAAAGCAAGCGCACCATGTCGGCGTACTCGCAAGGCAGGTTGCTGAAAACCTATCCCATTTCGTTGGGCAAGCAACCGGTCGGGCATAAACAGTTTGAAGGCGACGGCAAAACGCCTGAAGGAAAATACCGCATCAATGAGCGTAATCCCAATAGCGGCTACCATAAAAACCTCGGTGTTTCCTATCCCAACGAAGCCGATAAAGCCTACGCTGCGGCACAAGGCAAAAGCCCGGGCGGGTTGATTAAAATCCACGGCATGAAAAACGGCTGGGGTTTTATCGGTAAAAAACACCTGCAAAAAGACTGGACCAACGGCTGCATCGCGGTAACAGACGAAGAAGTCGACGAACTCTACCGCAGCGTAAAACACAACGCGGAAATTGAGATTCTGCCGTAGGTTTTATGCCTGTTGAAGTGATGGGGCGGTTGTAACGGGTAGTCGATTGCTTATCATGCCGTCTGAAAAGCTCGACAGGGCAGGGGACTTGATACTGGGATTTTTATCTAAAATAAGCCGCCAATCCTTTCTAAGGATAGGTCAACACGCTTTCTCTTTTTTGAACCGTAGATTCTGAATTGTTGGTTTGGAAATAAACCTTTAAAATAACGTTAATTCATTTTTTCAGACGGCCTCTTGCCCATTTGCAGGCCGTCTGAATATTTTATTCAAGCCGTTACGGATGTTTTCATGATTAGTCTTTCCAAAATGCTTGACCGGCCGATTGCGCGCGATGGTCGGAAGTTTGATGTTTCTCTCTTGTGGATGGTCGTCTTAATGACGGTCTTCAGCCTGATTATGATTTATTCGGCTTCTATTGCGTATGCAGCATCGGAAGGGGGCAGCCAGTTTTCTTTTGTGTCCAAACAGGCAATGTTTATCCTGTTTACAGTGGCTATATGCTTGCCGCTTTTCCTGCTGAAGATGAGTTTCTGGCGGCGGATTATTCCGTTTTATTTTGCTGTTTCAGGTTTGCTGTTGTTGCTGGTTTTGTTTGTCGGCCGTGAGATTAATGGCGCGACGCGCTGGATTCATATCGGGCCGCTCAACTTGCAACCGACTGAATTTTTCAAATTGGCGACGGTCTTGTATTTGTCCAGCCTGTTTACGCGCCGTGAAGAAATGTTGCGCGATTTGGATTCTTTGGGTTGGTCGTCTTTGTTTACCGGTATTGGCGATTTGGTGTGCAGCCCTTTTAAAAGTGAAGCTTGGGTAAGGGTAAAGGAACGTTTCCGCAAGTTTAAGACCTTGATTCTGCCGATTATGTTGGTGGCGTTCGGTTTGGTTTTGATTATGGGTCAGCCGGACTTTGGCTCGTTTGTCGTGATTGTCGTGATTACCATGGGTATGCTGTTTTTGGCGGGCTTTCCGTGGAAGTATTTTGCCGTATTGGTGGCGACCGTTGTGAGTGGTATGGGTTTGTTGATTTTGGCCGCACCTTACCGTATGGCGCGTGTGGCGGCGTTTTTGGACCCTTGGAGTGATCCTTTGGGTAAAGGCTATCAGCTGACACATTCCTTGATGGCGATTGCGCGCGGCGGCTGGTTTGGCGAGGGCTTAGGAGCAAGTTTGGAAAAACGTTTCTACCTGCCTGAAGCGCATACTGACTTTATTTTTGCCGTCATCGGCGAAGAATTCGGCTTTTTAGGGATGCTGGTTTTGGTGTTCTGCTACGGCTGGCTGGTGTGGCGCGCGTTTTCCATTGGCAAGCAGGCGCGTGATTCGGGCTTGATGTTCAGCGCGTATATTGCCAACGGTATCGGTATTTGGATTGGTATTCAAAGTTTCTTCAATATCGGTGTAAACATCGGTATCCTGCCTACTAAAGGCCTGACTTTGCCGTTTATGTCTTACGGCGGTTCGGCTGTCTTTATCATGCTGGTGTGCGTTACTTTGTTATTGCGCATTGATTATGAAAACCGCCAAAAAATGCGCGGTTATTCGGTGGAGTAAAACCATGAGCGGTAAAACTTTTATGCTGATGGCCGGCGGTACGGGCGGCCATATTTTCCCTGCATTGGCGGTTGCCGAGTCGCTGCAAAAGCGCGGCCATCATGTGATTTGGCTGGGCAGTCAGGATTCGATGGAAGAGCGCATTGTGCCGCAATACGGCATACGCTTGGAAACGCTGGCGATTAAAGGCATCCGCGGCAACGGCATCAAGCGCAAGCTGATGTTGCCGTTTACACTGTATAAAACCGTCCGTGCGGCTCAGCAGATTATTAAGAAACACCGTGTCGAGTGTGTTATCGGTTTTGGCGGTTTCGTTACTTTCCCCGGCGGCTTAGCGGCAAAAATTTCCGGTGTGCCGATTGTGATTCACGAGCAAAACGCCGTAGCCGGTTTGTCCAACCGCCAATTGTCGCGTTGGGCAAAACGTGTCTTGTACGCTTTCCCCAAAGCCTTTCAACATGAAGGCGGCTTGGTGGGTAATCCTGTCCGTGCCGATATTGCGGCATTGCCTGTTCCCGAAGAACGCTTTGAAAACCGTCAAGGCCGTCTGAAAGTTTTGGTGGTGGGCGGCAGTTTGGGTGCGGATGTGTTGAACAAAACCGTTCCGCAAGCTTTGGCATTATTGCCTGAGGAGGTTCGTCCGCAAATGTATCATCAGTCCGGCCGCAATAAATTGGGCAACTTGCAGGCGGATTACGATGCGTTGGGTGTGCAAGCCGAGTGCGTCGAATTTATTACCGATATGGTGTCTGCCTACCGCGATGCCGATTTGGTAATTTGCCGTGCCGGCGCGCTGACGATTGCCGAATTGACGGCTGCCGGTTTGGGCGCATTGCTGGTGCCGTATCCGCACGCAGTGGACGACCATCAAACAGCCAATGCGCGTTTTATGGTACAGGCTGAAGCTGGTTTGCTGCTGCCGCAAACTCAACTGACGGCAGAAAAACTGGCCGAAATCCTCGGCGGATTAAACCGTGAAAAATGCCTGAAATGGGCGAAAAATGCCCGTACCTTGGCGTTGCCGCACAGTGCGGACGATGTGGCGGAAGTTGCCATCTCTTGTACCGAATAAGCAGGCGGACTTCGAGTAAAGGCCGTCTGAAAAGTTGATTAACGGCGTTTCAGACGGCCTTTATTGCTTTTGTTAAAATTCCTTTACAATAAAAGCATAGCGCAGAAGCGGATAGCCCTTTAAAATAACGCCTTTACGCACTAAAAACCAACCGGAACGCAACGTTATGATGAAAAATCGAGTGACCAACATCCATTTTGTCGGAATCGGCGGCGTCGGCATGAGCGGTATTGCCGAAGTTTTACACAATTTGGGCTTTAAAGTTTCCGGTTCGGATCAGGCGCGTAATGCCGTTACCGAGCATTTGAGCGCTCTCGGCATCCAAGTTTATCCCGGCCATACTGCCGAACACGTCAATGGCGCCGACGTAGTTGTTACCTCTACTGCCGTCAAAAAAGACAATCCCGAAGTCGTTGCCGCGTTGGAACAGCAAATCCCCGTCATTCCGCGCGCGTTGATGTTGGCAGAATTGATGCGCTTCCGCGATGGTATCGCCATTGCCGGTACGCACGGCAAAACCACAACCACCAGTCTAACTGCTTCTATTCTCGGCGCGGCAGGACTTGACCCGACTTTCGTTATCGGCGGCAAACTCAATGCCGCTGGTACCAATGCCCGTTTGGGTAAAGGCGAATACATTGTTGCCGAAGCCGACGAATCCGATGCTTCTTTTCTGTATCTGACGCCGATTATGTCCGTCGTGACCAATATCGACGAAGATCACATGGATACTTACGGTCACAGCGTTGATAAACTGCATCAGGCGTTTGTAGATTTTATCCACCGTATGCCGTTTTACGGTAAGGCATTTTTGTGTATCGACAGCGAACACGTCCGCGCGATTTTACCGAAAATCAGCAAACCTTACGCCACTTACGGCTTGGACGATACCGCTGATATCTACGCAACCGACATCGAAAACATCGGTGCGCAAATGAAATTTACCGTTCATGTTCAAATGAAAGGACATGAGCAAGAGCCGTTTGAAGTTGTTTTGAATATGCCCGGCCGCCACAACGTCCTCAATGCGTTGGCGGCTATCGGCGTTGCGCTGGAAGTTGGCGCATCGGTTGAAGCCATTCAAAAAGGCTTGCTCGGCTTTGAAGGTGTCGGTCGCCGCTTCCAAAAATATGGCGACATTAAATTACCAAACGGCGGAACTGCTTTGCTGGTGGACGATTATGGCCATCATCCTGTTGAAATGGCAGCAACCCTTTCCGCTGCGCGCGGTGCATACCCTGAAAAACGTTTGGTCTTGGCTTTCCAACCACACCGCTATACCCGCACACGTGATTTGTTCGAAGATTTCACCAAAGTCCTCAATACCGTTGATGCGCTGGTGTTGACCGAAGTTTATGCCGCAGGCGAAGAGCCGATTGCCGCAGCCGATTCCCGCGCCTTGGCACGCGCCATCCGCATATTGGGCAAACTTGAGCCGATTTACTGCGAAAACGTTGCCGACTTGCCGCAAATGCTGCTGAATGTTTTGCAGGACGGCGATGTTGTGTTGAATATGGGTGCCGGCAGCATCAACCGCGTTCCGTCTGCATTGGTGGAATTGTCGAAACAATCATAATAAACGGGCATATTGGTCTTTGAGGGCAGATAGGTCGTCTGAACAATATTCAGACGGCCTGTATCAGTATTTAAGAAAGTGGAAATTATGCAGAATTTTGGCAAAGTGGCCGTGTTGATGGGCGGCTTCTCTAGCGAGCGCGAAGTTTCTCTGGACAGCGGCGCCGCTATTTTGGCTGCCTTGAAAAGCAAAGGCGTCGATGCCCATGCGTTCGACCCCAAAGAAACTCCGTTGTCTGAATTGAAAACACAAGGTTTTCAGACGGCCTTCAATATTCTGCACGGTACTTTCGGCGAAGATGGCGCGGTTCAAGGCGCGTTGGAACTGATGGGTATTCCTTACACCGGCAGTGGTGTGGCCGCTTCCGCGCTGGGTATGGACAAATACCGCTGCAAACTGATTTGGCAGGCCGTGGGTTTGCCTGTTCCTGAGTTTGCTGTATTGCATGACGACAGCGACTTTGATGCTGTTGAAGAAAAATTGGGCCTGCCGATGTTTGTGAAACCTGCCGCGGAAGGCAGCAGCGTCGGTGTGGTAAAAGTAAAAGAAAAAGGCCGTCTGAAAAGCGTTTACGAAGAATTGAAACATTTGCAGGGTGAAATTATTGCCGAACGCTTTATCGGCGGCGGCGAGTATTCTTGCCCGGTATTGAACGGCAAAGGCCTGCCGAGCATTCATATTATTCCAGCTACTGAGTTTTACGACTACGAGGCTAAATACAACCGCGACGATACGGTTTATCAATGCCCGTCGGAAGATTTGAGTGAGGATGAGGAAAACCTGATGCGCGAACTGGCCGTGCGTGGCGCGCAGGCGATTGGTGCGGACGGTTGTTCGCGCGTGGACTTCCTAAAAGATACGGACGGTAAGCTGTATCTTTTGGAAATCAATACCTTGCCCGGTATGACCAGCCACAGTTTGGTGCCAAAATCTGCAGCCCATACCGGCGTAGATTTTGCTGATTTATGTATTGAGATTTTGAAGACCGCTCATGTGGGATGATGCAGGCGCATTGGGTCGGCTGACCCGCCGGCTATTGGTGCTGATGACCTTTCTACTGATAGGTTCGGGCATAGCTTGGCTTTACAATTCCAAATATTTTCCTGTGAAACAGATTGCCATTCAGGGTAAGCTGAAATATGCTTCCAACAAAGAATTGCAAACCGTTGCACGAGAGCATATCAGGGGTAATATGTTCCGCGCCGATATTGATTCGGCGCAGGCCGCTTTTCAGGAATTGCCTTGGATTGACTCGGCAATGGTACGCCGCCGTTTTCCGGAAACCGTGGAAATTATCCTGACCGAGCGTGTGCCGGTTGCGCATTGGCGCGCTGGCGGCTTGGTGGACAGTAAGGGCAATGTGTTTGCCGCAAGTCTGAAACAGGACCTGCCTATATTTGAAGGGCAGCAGGGGACAGGCAAAGACATGGTCAAACATTATGCGGACTTTTCCGGTATTTTGAGCCCGTTGAAACTGACCATCAAAGAATTGATCTACACGCCGCGTTCGGCATGGCTGCTTGTATTGAACAACGGCATTACCGTGCGTTTGGGGCGTGAAAATGAAATCAAACGTTTGCAGCAGTTTGCCCAGATTTGGCCATCGCTGCTGCGTAAAAAACAAAGTCGTATCGAGTATGTCGATATGCGTTATAAGGATGGTTTTTCAGTCCGTTACAGGCCGTCTGAAAACCCTTCCGAGAGTGAATAGCCGATTAGACGTGAAGCAATCTTGTTTCAAAAATAATCAAACCGTCAGTCAGACAACATAGCGAACGAGCAATTATGGAACAACAAAATAAATATATCAGTGCCTTAGACATTGGTACGTCCAAGGTCATTGCCTTAATCGGTGAGATTCGGGAAGATAACGAAATCCACATTGTTGGCTTGGGTCAAAGCCCTTCACGCGGCCTGCGTGCAGGTATGGTGACCAACATTGACGCCACTGCACAAGCCATTCGTCAGGCGGTAGAAGATGCCGAGCTGATGGCAGATACCAAAATTTCCCACGTCGTTACCGGTATTGCCGGTAACCATATCCGCAGCCTGAATTCACAAGGCGTGGTAAAAATTAAAGATGGCGAAGTATCGCAAGCCGATATCGATCGCGCCATCGAAACGGCTAAAGCCATCAATATTCCGCCTGATCACAATATCTTACATACCGTGGTTCAAGAGTACATCATCGACAACCAACCCGGTGTGAAAGAGCCTATCGGCATGAGCGGCGTGCGTTTGGATACCCGTGTACACATCATCACCGGTGCGAACACTGCTTTGCAAAATATCCAAAAATGTATCCAACGTTGCGGCCTGCAAATGGATCAAATCATGCTTCAGCCTTTGGCAAGCGGTCACGCCGTTTTGACTGAAGACGAAAAAGATTTGGGCGTGTGCGTCATCGATATTGGCGGCGGTACGACCGACATCGCGGTTTATACCAATGGCGCCATCCGCCATACCGCGGTTATTCCCGTTGCTGGCGATTTGATTACCAAAGACTTGGCACAAGCCTTGCGTACGCCGCACAGTGCAGCCGAGTACATCAAAATCCATTACGGTGCTGCTATTCCGACTATGGACGGCTTGGATGAAATGATTGAAGTTCCTAGTGTTGGCGACCGTCAATCACGTCAAATTTCACGCCGTGTATTGGCTGAAATCATCGGCCCGCGTGTAGAAGAGATTTTGGAATTGACGCTGAACGAATTGCGCCGTTCCGGCTTCCCTGAAGAAGTGCTGACTTCCGGTATCGTTTTGACCGGCGGTGCTTCTATGTTGACTGGTATTGTTGAGTTGGCGGAAGAAGTCTTTAATTTGCCGGCGCGTATCGGTGTTCCACAAGAAATGGGCGGTGTGTCCGAGCGTATCCGCAATCCACGCTATTCAACAGCGATCGGCCTGCTTCAGACGGCCTATGCAGCCGAAGAGGGTGAGCAAACCAGCCGAACCGGTGCGATTGCCCTGAATGATTCAGGCAAAAAAATGGGTCTGTGGGAAAAAATCCAAAGATTCTTCAGAGACAATTTCTGATAAAAGTTTTCAGGGCAGGCGGTGCAGCAACCGTTTGTCCTGAATATTTAAGTGGAATTAAACGGTTTTAAATAATTGCCAAGTGAATAATTTAAAACTTGTATATTTTCTGTTAAAGAATGTAGTAAAAATATAACGCCGACAGCCGAATGGTAAGAAGATTTTTGCCAGTATCTGAATACTTCTTATATAATACGGATAATGAGTTATTTTTGAACCGTCCTTATAAAGCGGGGCGCGGAGGATTATTGAATGGAATTTGTTTACGACGTAGCAGAATCAGCAACGAGCCCTGCTGTTATTAAAGTTATCGGTTTGGGCGGCGGCGGCTGTAATGCCATCAACAACATGGTTGCCAACACTATTCATGGCGTTGAGTTCATCAGTGCCAATACCGATGCACAATCATTGGCTAAAAACAATGCGGCTAAACGCATTCAATTGGGTACAAACCTGACTCGCGGTTTGGGCGCCGGTGCAAATCCTGAGATCGGTCGCGCCGCTGCTCAAGAAGATCGCGAAGCCATCGAAGATGCCATCCGTGGTGCAAACATGCTGTTCATCACTACCGGTATGGGTGGCGGTACAGGTACTGGCTCTGCTCCTGTTGTAGCTGAAATCGCTAAAGAAATGGGTATCCTGACCGTTGCGGTTGTAACCCGTCCGTTTGCTTACGAAGGCAAACGCGTACACATCGCTCAAGCAGGTTTGGATCAGCTCAAAGAGCGCGTTGATTCCCTGATTATTATCCCTAACGACAAATTGATGACTGCTTTGGGCGAAGACGTGACCATGCGTGAAGCTTTCCGTGCGGCCGACAATGTACTGCGTGATGCGGTTGCCGGTATTTCCGAAGTGGTGACTTGTCCTAGCGACATGATCAACTTGGACTTCGCCGACGTGAAAACTGTGATGAGCAATCGCGGTATCGCCATGATGGGTTCTGGTTTCGCACAAGGTATCGACCGTGCTCGCTTGGCTACCGACCAAGCTATCTCCAGCCCGCTCTTGGATAACGTTACTTTGGATGGTGCACGCGGTGTATTGGTAAACATTACCACTGCTCCTGGTTGCCTGAAAATGTCTGAGTTCAACGAGATTATGCGTATCGTCAACCAAAATGCACACCCTGAAGTGGAATGCAAATTTGGTGCTGCCGAAGACGAGAGCATGAGCGAAGACGCTATCCGTATTACCATCATTGCTACCGGCTTGAAAGAAAACGGTACTGACAACCAACTGCGCGCTGCTGCTCGTACCCAACAATTGGTACGTGGTGCGGAAGAAACGCCTCAAGCTCAAAGCCAAAGCAGTGCTGAAAGCCTGGTTCGTACCAACCGCAATATCCGTTCTATGAATCTGACTGCGGCTGATTTCAGCAACCAGTCTGTACTGGATGACTTTGAAATTCCGGCTATCTTGCGCCGTCAGCAACATACTTCTGAGAAATAATCAGGATCATGTATGAAAAGACCTGCCTTAAAGGCGGGTCTTTTTTATTAGCAAAATAAACTTAAGGCCGTCTGAAAGTTTTCAGACGGCCTTAAGTTCAAATAAAGCAAATAACAAACTCACCCTTTATTTAGGATTTGCTTGTTTTCACCCTCACGACGCAACTCTTTAGGCAAGACAAATACAATGCTTTCTTCTGCACCTTCTCCTTCGCGTATGGTCTCGTGTCCCCAGTTTTGAATGGTTTGCAAGACTTCTCGAACCAAGACTTCGGGCGCAGATGCCCCGGCAGTGACACCGACCTTGGTTTTGTTTTCAAACCATTCTTTCTTCAGATAGGTAGCATTATCGACCATATAGGCATCAACTCCGCGCAATGCAGCTACTTCACGCAAGCGGTTGCTGTTGGAAGAGTTGGGCGAGCCGACAACAATCACAATATCGCATTCTTCCGCCAATTCTTTAACGGCAGTTTGACGGTTGGTTGTAGCGTAGCAGATGTCTTCTTTGTGCGGATTGCGGATATTGGGGAAGCGTTGGTTTAAAGCAGCAATAATGTCTTTGGTTTCGTCTACCGATAAAGTGGTTTGGCTGACGTAGGCAAGTTTGTCAGGATTTTTGATGTTCAGTCCGGCTACATCTTCCACTGTCTCAACCAAAAACATTTTACCCGGGGGCAACTGTCCCATCGTGCCTTCCACTTCGACGTGGCCTTTGTGGCCGATCATGATGATTTCGTAATCTTGCTCATCGAGGCGGGCTACTTCTTTATGAACTTTGGTGACCAGAGGGCAGGTGGCATCAAAAACGCGGAAACCACGTTGTGCCGCTTCTTCCTGTACGGCTTTGGATACGCCGTGAGCAGAGTAAATCAGTGTGGCACCCTTTGGGACACCCGCCAAGTCATCGACAAAGACGGCACCTTTTGCCCGCAGATTGTCCACGACGAATTTGTTGTGAACGACTTCATGGCGGACGTAAATGGGTGCGCCGAATTCTTCGAGTGCACGTTCAACAATGCTGATAGCACGGTCAACACCGGCACAGAAGCCGCGGGGATTGGCAAGGATAATGGTTTTTTGAGTCATGTGCGTTCCGTTTTCAGACGGCCTTTGTGTCGTTTGAAGGTGTTTTTTTGTGCAGCAAACCGTCTATTACCAAGCAAACTGCGCCAACGCAGATAAAGCTGTCGGCAATGTTAAATGCGGGGTAGAACCAGTTTTGCCAATAGAAAAGCAGAAAATCGACAACGTGGCCGTGAATCAGACGGTCAACCACATTGCCAATTGCGCCGCCGATAATCATGGCTGCCCCCAGTTTGCCCCAGCGTCCAAACTCATCGCGCCAGATGGCACGGGCCAAATACAGGCTGATGACGACGGCCAGACCTAAAAAGAAGAATTTTTGCCAGCCGCCTTGGTCTGCCAAAAAGCTGAATGCCGCGCCTGGATTATAGGCAAGCGTCAGGTCAAAAAAGTCTGGAATGATATTGAGGCGTTCGCCTTCGGTAAAGTGTTTCAAGATTTCCCATTTGCTCAGTTGGTCAAGAATGATGGCAACGAGGGAAAGTAAGAAAAAGGGCGTTTTTGCAGAAGAGAATGAACTCATGTTTTCAGACGGTTTATGTAATAAAGGGCTTATTTTACCTGAAAGCAGGCAGGAAGTGTTTGCGATGGCATCGACGTTAAGGCCGTCTGAAAATAGAAACGCCGCCACTTGAATGTATCAAAGGGCGGCGTGGCATGTATGTGAGGGCTTATTGGTTTTTAAGTAATGGGAAGCCCAGTTTCTCGCGACTTTCAACGAATTTTTGCGCAACGATACGGCTCAGTGCACGAATGCGGCCGATGTAGGTTGCGCGCTCGGTAACGGAAATGGCGCCGCGTGCATCCAAGAGGTTGAACGTGTGGCCGGCTTTGAGTACAAGCTCGTAAGCAGGTAGGGCAAGACTGGTGTCTTCAACTGCAAGCAGGCGTTTAGCTTGTTCTTCGTAGTTGTTGAATTGGCGCAAGAGCCAATCGGCATCGCTGTATTCGAAGTTGTAGGTGGATTGTTCGACTTCGTTTTGATGATAAACGTCGCCGTAAGTGACGATGTTACCATCAAGGGTTTTTGCCCAAACGAGGTCGTACACGTTTTCTACGCCTTGCAAATACATGGCGAGACGCTCGATACCGTAGGTGATTTCACCAAGTACAGGGGAGCAGTCGATACCGCCGACTTGTTGGAAGTAGGTGAATTGGGTTACTTCCATACCGTTGAGCCAAACTTCCCAACCCAAACCCCAAGCGCCGAGAGTAGGGTTTTCCCAGTCGTCTTCGACAAAGCGGATGTCGTGTACTTTAGGGTCGATACCCAATTCGCGCAGGGAGTCGAGGTATAGGTCTTGAATATTGGCGGGAGCTGGTTTGAGCGCAACTTGGAATTGATAGTAGTGTTGCAGGCGGTTGGGGTTGTCGCCATAGCGGCCGTCTTTGGGGCGGCGGCTGGGTTGAACGTAAGCGGCAAACCAAGGCTCCGGGCCTAATGCGCGCAGGCAGGTGGCTGGATGCGAAGTACCGGCACCGACTTCCATATCGAAAGGTTGGATAACGGTGCAGCCTTTGTCTGCCCAGTAGTTTTGTAATTTGAAAATAATTTGTTGGAAGGTGAGCATGGTGGATGGAATAGATTGGAATAAAGAGGGTATTTTACTGTTTTGAGCTTGTTTTGGATAGGCTGAAGGAAGCGGCGTAGGTTATTTGCTGTTCAATAGGTCTGAAAAAGGGTCGTCTTCTGAAGAAACAGTGTATTTTTCTTGCGCCCATTCGCCTAAATCAATGAGTTTACACCGTTTGCTGCAGAAAGGGCGGTAGGGGCTGTCGGTGTTCCAAACGACTTTTTTGTGGCAGGTCGGACATTTTACAACAGGAGCGGTCATGCAGTTTCTTTCAGAGTTTTTGCAATGGATTGATAGTATTGATGCAAATGGGCAACCTTGATTTTTGCTTCTTCCATGCTATGGGTATTGTCCAATACATCGTCGGCATGCAGCAGTCTGTCACGTCGAGAAGCTTGGGTGGCCATGATTTGACGCGTTTGTTCTTCTGAAAAACCATTGCGCTGGTGTACGCGTTTGATTTGGACGGACTCTGGAACATCTACAACCAAAATACGGTCGGTCTCCGCTTTAAATGCCGGATTCTCAATCAAAAGCGGTACATCGACAATGCCGTAGGCGGATGAGGCAAGTTTTTGTTTCTGCTGTTGGATTTTGTTTAAGATTAATGGCAGAAGCAGGTTTTCCAGTTGTTTTTTAGATTGAGGCCGTCTGAAAACTTCTTCCCGTAAAGCCATACGATTCAGACGGCCTTTATGATCAAAAACCTCATCCCCGAAAAGCTGGCGGATGGCAGGAAGGGCTTCGCCGTTTTCAGCGGTCAGTGAGCGGCTGATGGCATCAGCATCGATAATGGGTACGCCAAGTTCGGCAAACATTTGGGCGATAGATGATTTGCCACTACCGATACCGCCGGTCAAGCCTATCCATAATGTCATTATCGGAATCCTGATTGTACGAGCCACCATTGTACCAGTTGGGTAATAGGTGCATTGGCAACCAAAATAATCCATCCTGCCACAGCAAGACTGGGACCAAAAGCAAAATATTGGCCTTTGCCGACACGGGCGATGAGTGCGCCCACCAGCCCGACTAAGGCAGCCATGAAGATCAGAACAGGCAAAATTCCTACGCCCAGCCATGCACCAAGCGCAGCCAAAAGTTTGAAGTCGCCATTGCCCATGCCGATTTTACCGGTCAGAAGTTTATAGACGGCGCATAAAGTATAAAGGCTCATATAGCCTGCGATTGCGCCTAAAACGGCTGAATGCAGGGGCACGAATGTATCATTCAGATTAAACAGCAGGCCGATCCAAATTAGGGGCTGAGTCAGGCTGTCGGGTAAATATTGAGTATTGGCATCGATAAAGGTCAGCGCAATCAATATGGCAGTCAGAATGAATCCGCCAATAGTTGCCCATGACCAGCCGTATTGCCATGCGACAATACCGAATAAGACACCTGTCAGCAGCTCAATCAGCGGATAGCGTATGCCGATAGCGGTTTTGCAGGAGTGGCATTTTCCTCCCAGGAAAACATAGCTGAGGATGGGGATGTTTTGCCAAAGTTTGATTGGGCTTTTGCATTTGGGGCAGCGTGAATCCGGTTTGCGCAGATTAAATGGCTGTTTTTCTTCGTCTTTCAGCTCGATGCCCAAATGCTCTTTAGAAAATTGTGTCCATTCGCGTTCCATCATTATCGGCGTGCGATAAATAACAACGTTCAGAAAGCTGCCAATCAGTAATCCCAAAATAACGGCTAAAGGAATAGCGAATGGCGCAAGAACGGAGAGGGCGTCGATGGCAGAGTAAATACTATCAAGCATATCAACCTACGACATTACCCAAGTTAAACAGAGGCAGATACATGGCAATCAGCAAGATACCGATGAGCGAACCCAATACCACCATGATGATAGGCTCCATCAAGGCAGATAAGCGGGAGACGGAGTTGTCTACTTCATCTTCGTAGAATTCGGCTGCTTTGTTCAGCATATCGTCCAAAGAGCCTGACTCTTCGCCGATGGCTGCCATTTGGATCACCATATTTGGGAACATATCTGTACTTTGCATACTGGATGTTAGCGACAGGCCTTGGGTTACCTTGGCTCGAATATCTTGAGTGGCTTCTTCATAGAGAATATTGCCGGATGCGCCTGCAACTGAATCTAATACTTCCACCAAAGGAACGCCGGCTGCGAAGAGGGTGGAAGTCGTACGCGCCCAACGGGCGATGGTCGCTTTTCGGACGATGGTGCCAAAAACAGGCAGTCTCAAAATCAAAGCATCGATTCGTTTTTGGAAAGTAGGCGATTTTTCATGGAGTTTGTACAGGCCGAAGGCCGAAACAATCAAAAGGATGATCATAATCCAGCCGTAGTCGACGAATAAATCAGACAAGTTCATGACAAGTTGGGTAAGGCTTGGTAACTCTGCACCCATATTGGCATAAACTTCTTTAAAGGCAGGTAGCACAAACATCATCATGATGAAGATAAGCGCAATCGCCACCACGATAATGGCAATCGGATAGGTCAGTGCGGTTTTGACTTTTTTCTTAATGGCTTGGGTTTTTTCTTTATAGACAGCCAGTTTGTCCAATAAGCTTTCCAATACGCCGCCGGACTCGCCTGCGCTGACCAGATTGCAATAGAAGCGGTCGAAATATTTTGGATATTTGGAGAATGATTTGCCTAATGCGCTACCTTGTTCGACATCGGAGCGAACCTGCATCAGCATTTCGGTCATGCTCGGATTGGAGTGGCCGCGAGCAACGATTTCAAAAGCCTGCATCAGCGGCAAGCCTGCCTTCATCATCGTTGCCAGTTGGCGCGTAAACACCGTGATGTCTTCTTGGGTAATACGGCGTTTGCGTGCGGTTTTAACTTTGCTGATACGCAAAGGGCGAATGCCTCTGCGTTGGAGTTTTTTGCGTGCTTCTTCTTCGTCTTTGGCAACTACTTCACCACGGACAAGACGTTCGGTCTCGGTATTTTTTCCTTCAAATGTAAAACGCTTGCCTTTGCTTCTTGAGCCGAACAGACTTCTTTTTTGCTCTGCTTGAGCCATGAGTTATCCCTTGTTTGTAAGAAATAAAGCGGACTGTTTCCCCGTACCGCTTTATTTTAATTTTCGAAAATATGGCAGTTTAGTCATTGGTATGAGCAGTCACTTCTTCCAACGAGGTCAGGCCTTGCATGACTTTCATGAGGCCGGCACGACGCAAGTCTACCATGCCTTCCTGATAGGCCATGTTCATGATATCAACTTCTGTACCGTTGTTCATAATGACTTTTTGCATTTCATCGCTGACCGGCATGACTTCATAAATACCGATGCGGCCTTTAAAGCCTTTGCCGCGGCAGCTGTCGCAGCCAACCGGGCGGTAGAGTTTCCAATCTTGAGCCAAGTCTGCATCGGTAAAGCCGGCTTTTTTCAATGCTGGAACCGGCGGGCGCTCAACTTCGCGTTTGCAGTTTGGACACAGTCTGCGCAACAACCTTTGCGCCATAATCAGGCTGACCGAGCTGGCGATGTTGAAAGGCGCAACACCCATGTTCAAAAGGCGGGACAGCGTGGCTGGTGCATTATTGGTATGCAGGGTAGAGAAAACCATGTGGCCGGTTTGGGCGGCTTTAATGGCGATGTCGGCGGTTTCCAAGTCACGAATCTCACCGACCATAATAATATCAGGATCTTGACGCAAGAAGGATCGGAGTGCGGCAGCAAACGTCAGGCCTTGTTTTTCATTGACGTTGACTTGGTTGACGCCTGGCAGGTTAATCTCGGCCGGATCTTCTGCCGTTGAAATATTCACATCTTCTGTGTTCAAAATACTCAGGCAGGTATAGAGCGAAACGGTTTTGCCCGAACCTGTCGGACCGGTAACCAATACCATGCCGTAAGGGCGGTTGATGGCTTCCAGCAGCATTTCTTTTTGGAAAGGCTCCAAACCGAGCTGGTCGATATTGAGCGATGTACCATCGGAATTTAGGATACGCATCACCACTTTTTCGCCAAACAATGTCGGCAAAGTGCTGACACGGAAGTCAATCGGACGGCCGTGTTTATGGAAGGCAATTTGAATTCTGCCGTCTTGCGGAATACGTTTTTCGGAAATATCCAAACGCGCCATCACTTTGATACGCGATGCCAACTGGCCGCGTACGGCGACAGGCGGCTGTACGACTTCACGCAATTGCCCGTCCACACGGAAACGGACGCGCGCCATTTGTTCGTAGAATTCAAAGTGGATGTCCGATGCGCCCGCGTTCAGGGCATCGGATAAGGTTTTGTGGATGAAACGGGGGATAGGGCCGTCTTCAGCTTCTTCATTGTCGATATAAAGCGATTGCGATTGCTGCGTTGCTTCATGTTCGTCGTTGATTTCTTTCAGAATGGTTGTCGAACGTTGACCCAGCCATTCCAGCAATGAGCTGAGCTGGTCGTCGGGAACTACGACCAAGTCGACACTTAAACCTGAAGCAAAAGCGATTTTTTGAAAGTTTTGGATTTGGGTTGGATCGGATACGGCGAAATAAACCTTGCGTCCGCGTTTGAAAATCGGAATGCAACGGTTTTGCACCATTTGCTCTTCCGTCAGAATGTCGCTGACTACATTATTGCGCGGGTAGTAGTGCAAATCCAAAAGGGGATAGCTGAATACGCGCGCAACTAACTCCCCCAAAGCTTTAGGGGAGATGATGCCGTCTGAAAACAGGTTGGGCAGGATTTCTTTGCCTGATTGTAAAAGGTTGTTGTAATGTTCCGCTTGTTGATTTGAGATGGTCTGGCTTTGAACCAAAACACGCAATAATCCGACACTCATTTTATTTTCCGTTTCTTGTGCAGTTTTCCCTTTAATTTAGAGGAAAGCCGTATTATTTTATCATTATTATGATTAAAGCATATATTTAATTATGCAAATCTGCTTAAGTTGCAAAGACATGCTTCTGCTTTAATTGTATTTTTATTTCAGACGGCCATTATAAAGCAAGGAGAATAGGCGTTAAACTCGATATTTTTGGATTATGATGAAAAAACAACAATTTTGTCGTATGAATCCAATCAATAACGAAATTATATTTCATGTTGCTATTGCTTGTTTGGAGATGGCAGAAAAGGTTGTTTTGATGGACAGACGGTTGGAATTTGAAATATGAAAAGGCCGTCTGAAACTGAGCAATCAGGTTTCAGACGGCCTTTTAGCTATTTAAATCCGATAGGATTGATTAGGCTTTGTTTTTCAGACGGCCATGCAATTCCTGTACGCTGTACACGCCCAAGTGCTCGCGGCTTTTTGCGCCTTCGCTCATGGCTTCGCCGCCGGCGATGGTGGTGTATTGCGGTACGCGTTGGGTGAGGGAGGTGCGGCGGATGCTGTGGCTGTCGGTAACAGATTGCACTGTGCTGCCGACAGTGTTGACCACCAGTGCGATTTCGCCGTTTTTAATTGCGTCCACGATGTGTGGGCGGCCTTCCTGCACTTTGTTGACCGCTTGCACGATGATGCCGTGTTCTTTCAAGTATTCGGCGGTACCGCGAGTGGCGCAGACACCGTAGCCGAGTGCTTGGAAGTTTTGTGCGGTTTTGACGATGAGCGGTTTGTCTTCGTCGCGTACGGCGAGGAACACTTTGCCTGTTGTGCTCAAGCGTTCGCCTGCGCCGAGTTGGGCTTTGAAGTAGGCTTCGCCGAAGCTTGCGCCTACGCCCATGACTTCGCCGGTAGAGCGCATTTCAGGGCCGAGAATGGTGTCCACACCCGGGAATTTGATGAATGGGAACACGGCTTCTTTAACGGCGTAGAAGTCTGGGATAACTTCTTTTTCCACGCCTTGCTCTTTCAGCGAAATGCCTGCCATCACACGCGCGCCGACTTTGGCAAGCGGTACGCCGGTGGCTTTGGATACGAACGGTACGGTACGGCTGGCGCGTGGGTTTACTTCCAGTACGAAGACCACGCCGTCTTGTACGGCAAACTGTACGTTCATCAAGCCGACCACGCCCAGTGCATATGCCATGGCTTTGGTTTGACGGCGGATTTCGTCTTGAATTTCTTCGTCCAATGAGTATGGAGGCAATGAGCAGCCGGAGTCGCCGGAGTGGATACCTGCTTGTTCGACGTGTTGCATAATGCCGCCGATCACGACTTCTTGGCCGTCTGAAACGCAGTCTACGTCCACTTCGATGGCGTTGTTCAAGAAGAAGTCGAGCAATACAGGGCTGTCTTCGGAAACTTGTACGGCTTCGCGCATGTATTTTTGCAACTCTTCGGCAGAGTGAACAATCTGCATGGCGCGGCCGCCAAGTACGTAAGAAGGACGGACAACCAACGGATAACCGATTTCTTCGGCTTTAACGAGGGCTTCTTCTTCGTTGTGGGCGATGCGGTTAGGCGGTTGGCGCAAACCTAAGTCGTTCAACACTTTTTGGAAGCGTTCGCGGTCTTCGGCGGCGTCGATGCTGTCGGCAGATGTGCCGATGATGTTCACGCCGTTTGCCACCAAGGCATTGGCCAGCTTGAGCGGGGTTTGACCGCCGTAATGCACAATCACGCCCCATGGGTTTTCAGTGCGGACGATTTCTAATACGTCTTCCAAAGTCAGCGGCTCGAAGTACAGGCGGTCGCTGGTGTCGAAGTCGGTGGACACGGTTTCGGGGTTGCAGTTGACCATGATGGTTTCAAAACCGGATTCGCGCAGAGCGAGTGCGGCATGAACGCAGCAATAGTCAAACTCGATGCCCTGACCGATGCGGTTCGGGCCGCCGCCGAGAATCATCACTTTTTTACGGTCGGAAGGACGGGATTCGCATTCTTCTTCGTAAGTGGAGTAGAGATAGGCGGTTTCGGTGGCAAACTCGGCGGCGCAGGTGTCGACGCGTTTGTAAACCGGATGCAGGTTCAGTGCGTAGCGGTGTTCGCGGACTTCTTTTTCGCTTACGTTCAACAATTGTGCTAAACGTTTGTCAGAGAAGCCTTTGCGTTTCAGACGGCGTAAAGCGGCATAATCCAAGTCTTGCAACTGGCCGTCTGAAACCGATTTTTCTTCTTTTACCAAGTCTTCGATTTGCGCCAAGAACCAAGGATCGATGGCGCAGATTTCGTGGATTTCTTCCAGTGTGAAGCCTGCGCGGAACGCATCGGCTACAAAAAGCATACGCTCAGGGCCGGGGTTGGCCAGTTCGCGGCGGATTTCCGCTTTGTCTTCGCTGCGAGGGTTGAAGCCACACAAGCCGGTTTCCAAGCCGCGCAAGGCTTTTTGGAAGCTTTCTTGAATGGTACGGCCCATCGCCATCACTTCGCCCACCGATTTCATCTGCGTAGTCAGGCGGTCGTCTGCGGCAGGGAATTTTTCAAACGCAAAACGCGGGATTTTGGTTACGACATAGTCGATGGAAGGTTCGAACGACGCAGGGGTACGGCCGCCGGTAATGTCGTTGCGCAACTCGTCCAGTGTAAAGCCGACAGCCAGTTTGGCTGCTACTTTGGCAATCGGGAAGCCCGTTGCTTTAGATGCCAACGCGGAAGAACGGCTCACGCGTGGGTTCATCTCAATGACAATCATCTCGCCGTTTTCAGGGTTTACTGCAAACTGAACGTTTGAGCCGCCGGTATCCACGCCGATTTCGCGCAATACTGCCAACGAAGCATTACGCATTATTTGGTATTCTTTGTCGGTCAATGTTTGTGCTGGCGCAACAGTGATGGAGTCACCGGTATGCACGCCCATCGGGTCGAAGTTTTCAATCGAGCAGATAATGATACAGTTGTCGTTTTTATCGCGTACAACTTCCATCTCGTACTCTTTCCAGCCGAGAACAGACTGCTCAATCAGCAACTCATGCGTAGGCGACGCATCAAAACCGCGTTCGCAAATTGCTAAGAACTCGTCTTTGTTGTAGGCAATGCCGCCGCCCGAACCGCCCATCGTGAAAGAAGGACGAATCAGGGTAGGGAAGCCAACCTGTTCTTGCGCTGCCAATGCCTCGTTCATGGTGTGGCAGACAAAAGATTTCGGGCAAGACAAACCGATTTTTTCCATCGCTTCTTTAAAGCGGCCGCGGTCTTCCGCCTTATCAATCGCATCTTCGGTCGCGCCGATTAATTCGACATTATATTTCGCCAACACGCCGTTGCGCGCCAAATCCAGCGCACAGTTCAGCGCAGTCTGACCGCCCATCGTGGGCAGAATCGCGTCAGGACGCTCTTTGGCAATAATTTTCTCCACCGTCTGCCACATAATCGGCTCGATGTAGGTAACATCCGCCATTTCAGGGTCGGTCATAATCGTGGCAGGGTTGGAGTTTACCAAAATGACTTTATAGCCTTCTTCACGCAAGGCTTTGCAGGCCTGTGCGCCCGAATAGTCAAATTCGCAGGCCTGACCGATAACGATAGGGCCGGCGCCGATGATAAGGATGGATTTTAGGTCGGTACGTTTGGGCATGTTATGACTCTCTATGATTTCAGTTAATTTTCTCTATACTTAGATAATATTCTAGTAATATCGGGTTTTAATTTTTGTCGCTGCCATACAGTTGGATGTTTAGGTGTTCCATTTTGATTTCTTGGCAACTCAATCTCTTTATCTTTTTTTAGCATGTTTTGTATTAAATTGATACGCTCCAAAATATCCTTCTCATATAATAGATCTGACTGATAGCTTCCATATGCCATAATATAATTATCGTATTTAAATTCAGAAAGATGCTCAAATATCAGGTTGCTATTTAAATCACGTTTCTCCCAATTTGAGAACAAAGGTGCGGTTTGGGGATTTGCGTAATCAAAAAGATTTAGAATTACCTGATTAAATCCTGCATTGCCACATACTTCACGAAGTATACGAAGAGTTGTATCTCTAGATAAATTTCTCCCATCGCTACTCAAGCTCCCTGGGTTGAACATAATGACCAACAATGTTCTGTTATTATTTGATTTTTTCTGAATACACCAGTGTCGATATTCTTTTTGGCTTTCCCAAGAAATTTCCCAGCCATCCAGTGTCGCAGAATAGATGTTACCGCCCATTATCGGATTCATTATTTGCTCCTGTTTAATGTATAGTAAGCCGTAGCCTGCATGTAGGGTGTGTGCGGTACGCACGCGTTCTCCATTTTCCCTGCAACTCCAACCCACCGCGTGCGTGCCTTGCGGCACACACCCTACCGATGGGTTCAAAGGTCGTCTGAAAAAACGCTCGCGGCATTTGTTCCATCTGCTTTTCGATAAAAAGCTACCTGAAAAATTCCTGCCGTTGATATTTTGGTGACTCTTTTTCAGACGACCTTTTGCGTTTTTATTTTGCACAGGCCGTCTGAAAACTTCCTTAAAAACTAGTGACAAATGTAATCAAACCCAAAATGATGCCTGGGGCGTTTGCCAGCATAACGGGGTAGTCGCGTTTTTCTTTCAAAAAGCCGTAGGCAACCCATAATGTGCAGTTGATGGCGGCGACGAGAGGCTGCAACGGCGAGCCGGGGTTGCCGGCAAGGTTGTTTTGGATTTGTGGGATATAGGAAACGTACATACCGACGGCGGTTAGGGTGGCGACGACGGAAAGAATGCGCATTTGCTTTTCTGTCATGGTTTTTCCTTTTTGATTAGAGGGTTGGGTTTCAGACTGTGTAGATGTTGAGAGAGAGTGTACCTGAATTCATATATTTGAGGTTTGGTTTTCAGACGGCCTGTTGTTGAGTTGAGTGTGGCCGTCTGAAAAAATCAGCTTTATTGTTTTGCTGCTTTGATATTGTCAATGAATTTGTCGAACAGATAACCGACGTCTTGCGGACCCGGGCTGGCTTCGGGGTGGCCTTGGAAGCAGAACACGGGTTTGTCTGTCAGTTCGATGCCTTGTAAAGTGTTGTCAAACAAGGATTTGTGGGTAATGCGTGCGTTGGCAGGCAAAGTGTCAGCATCAACGGCGAAACCGTGGTTTTGGCTGGTAATGACGACTTTGCCGCTATCCAAATCTTGTACTGGATGGTTGGCACCGTGATGGCTGAAGCGCATTTTCAGGGTTTTTGCGCCGATGGCGAGGCTGATCAGCTGGTGTCCCAAACAAATGCCGAAAATCGGTTTGCCGCTTTCCATCAGTTTTTGTACGGCTTTGATGGCGTAGTCGCAAGGCTCGGGGTCGCCGGGGCCGTTGGACAGGAATACGCCGTCAGGATTGAGTGCCAATACTTCTTCCGCGCTGGTTTGTGCGGGAACGACGGTCAGGCGGCAGCCGCGCGAGGCGAGCATGCGCAGGATGTTAGTTTTGACACCGAAATCGTAGGCGACGACGTGGTAAGGCAGTTCGGAAGGGGTAACGAAACCTTTGCCCAATTCCCATTCGCCTTCGGTCCATTCGTAAGTTTCTGTGCAGGAAACTTCTTTTGCCAAATCTTTGCCGACCATGCTGCCGAATGCGGCAATCAGTTCTTGTGCTTTTTCAACCGTGGCATCTGCACCGGTCAAGATTGCACCGCCTTGTGAACCTTTTTTACGCAACAGGGTGGTCAGGCGGCGAGTATCGATATCGGCGATGGCGACGGTTTGGTTGCGTACCAAATAGTCGTGCAGGCTTTCAGAGGCGCGGAAGTTGCTGTGCAAGAGCGGCAGGTCGCGGATAATCAAACCGGCGGCGTAAACGCTGCGACTTTCTTCATCTTCGGCGTTGGTGCCGGTGTTGCCGATGTGTGGGTAGGTGAGGGTAACGATTTGTTTGCAGTAGGAAGGGTCGGTCAGGATTTCCTGATAGCCGGTCATGGAAGTGTTGAACACGACTTCGCCGGAAGTCGAACCTTCGTAACCGATTGATGTGCCGTGAAATACGCTGCCGTCAGCGAGAACGAGAAGAGCCGGAGTGGTCATGATGGAATCCTGTTTGCCTGATGATGGTCGGTTCGAAAAAAATGGGTCAGGCCGTCTGAAAAATAAAAATTGTTTACAAAAAAGACAGCCTTCGGAAATCTCGGCTAAAAAAAAACACGCTCCGCAGCTTTGATTTTGCTGTGTAACGTGCTTTTTCAGACATAGCGGTCTATGCCGTAGAAGCAGTGTATTTTAAGTCAAAGTAATAGGAATTTCAAGCGTAGAGCAAATAATCGATAATTTAAAAACGTTTTATCTTTATGGTACAGTCCCTTGCTTTTGGAATGCTTGATGAATAAAGTTGAACTAAATATTCAGTCAGGCCGTCTGAAAACTGAGCAGGCAGATTGTTTCATTTTTGTTGTGTTTGAAATGCAGGTGTAGGGAAATTCAGCCGAATCAAACATGAAACAGGCTGTTTATGCTAGAATCGTAACCTTATAAAAAATAAAAACAACGTCATTTTTAGCTGAGATTATCCGATGAAAAAAGAACACATTATGCAAAACGCTCCATCAGGCCGCTATCGCCTCATTCATGCAAGCGTAGCTTCCGCTTTAGCACTCATCAGTATTTCCGTTCAGGCAAATACGCAGCAATTTGCCCAAACTCCTTTTTACCTGCAAAACAAAACCGACGTCAGCGGCCAACCCAAAGTCAAACACAATATTATGTTTTTGATTGATGACTCGGGCAGTATGCAATGGAATGTACAAGGTAAGGAAACATCTGTACGGGCTGATAAAAGAATAACGATTACTAAGGAGGCCCTAAAATCGGTATTGAAAGAGTATGGCGAAAAACAACGATTCCAGTGGGGTTTGCAAACTCTGCATAACAATGGTCGTACTGATACTCCAGATGAGGGGGGCTTTACCGATGATTGGAAGGATGTTCAAAGGAGGGTAGATGGCATTGATCCTGGCCATGCTACGCCAATCACGCGCCGCTACTATGAAGTAGTCAAAAACTTTGTGATGCCCAATATCAAATACCGTTGTCAGAAGTCTTATGTGATTGTGATGTCGGACGGCGATGCCAATATGAGTTGTAGTAACCAGATTCCAGGTGAAGATCCTCGTTTATCTCGTAATACTAACTTCAACTACGATAGGGATTATTACTATTCAAACTATTACCGCGATATTGAACGTAGTGCGGGTACGTCTGCATACCAATATTTTGGGCCGTCTGAAGTGAAGGCTAATGATGATAGCTATGGGAAAGGTAAATTCTTTAATGGTGGAGGTCGTATCAAAGGATACTTTGATTTTCTACCTTATCAATATGATAATGATTTTGGCTTGCCTGAGAATGAAAAGAAATTGCTATGTCAATCTAGTAAATATAAGCATGAGTATGATCCTAATTATGGTAGGTATATGTGGGTAGCTGCAGGCGAAATTATTGTTCCTTATTGGGATAGGAACTATAAGGATGAAAAACGCGGTATGCGTTTCTTTAGCCAGACTTTGGCAGAAAAAGACATTAAAACAGCAAAAGACGGTTCAGATGCTGCGGGTAAGAGCTGGGATGGTGATCCAAGCGATCCCAAAGGCATAGATTACAGCAAGCAATTGGTTCAGACTTTTACTGTGGGTTTTGGTGAGGGGATCTCTGAAGTTGGGAGAGAGTATCTGGAAAAGGGTGCGAGCCGTCCAGACTGGTATTTTAATGCTGCGAAAAAAGAAGATTTGCTTGAAGCCTTTAAAACCATTGTCGACAATATTGAAAATGACAGCAAAAATACGAAATTTGAAGGAGTATCCTCTACTGCTCCGGCAACGACCAGTATGGGTATTCCCGATATGGCGGCAACGGTTCATTTGAATACCGGCTCTTGGAGTAGTCAATTGCGGTTTTATAAATTGAACCGTGATGGTACACCTATCAATACGACTGAGTTTGTTCAGCCATCATTTAATAACCGCCTTACTTTGGTTAATGACGGCAGTAAGACCTATTTCATCGATAGAGTTGCAGATAATGAGGCTTCAAATGCCGATTTTGGCATTTCAGACGGTGGTGCGAAAGATAAGTTGGAATGGAAAAATGCATTGCTGAAATGGACTGGCCGAGTAGGTAGTGATGAAACCATCAAAGCGGATGCAGAGACAAAAGGTTATAGCCAGTCTTATCGAATTCGTCCGACAGATTCTGCTGATTCAAGTAAAGATGAACGTAATTTAGGCGATATTTTAGATGGTTCGGTTGCAGCTATTGGCGATAAGCGCGACAACCGTCAAGAGTTTTTGGTCTCTGCTGCCAATGACGGCATGGTACATATTTTCCGTAATGGTACGCCTAGCAATCCTTATGACTTGAAACTCAGCTATATTCCGGCAGGCATGGAGCGCGAGGACGAGAAAGGTCAAGCAACAACTTTGGGCAAAGTTCTGAAAGATATTGCACGCGATGGTTACGGCTCTAGCACGCCACACCGCTATATGGTTAATGGTGGCTTTGTTCTCCGCCAAACGCCTGATAAGCAAACCTTTATGTTTGGTGCGATGGGTCAGGGTGGACGCGGTGCGTATGCGTTGAATATTGGTGCGGTAGCTAACAGCGATCGTAGTGGTTGGAATACGACTGTGCCTTTGTTTGAAACAAAAAAAGGCTTTGACAATAAGCTGGGTTATACCATTGGTTCGACACAAATCGGCCGTGTTTCCATCAAACGCGATACCACTCCGGTCAATCTGGAATCGAATGTGCGTTATGCGGGCTTCTTGGCTAGCGGCTATCGTACTGAGGATGTGAACAGTGCCGACAATGAAACGGCTTTGTATGTTTATGATATGACAGGGAAAGAGGCAGGGACAAAAAATACTGGTACTAATGTTTCTTCTTCTAAAGCCGGCAAGCTCTTAGCTAGAATTCCTGCACCGAATGGCAAAGGCGGCCTCTCTACCCCTACTTTGGTAGACACCGATTTTGACGGTATTGTTGATATTGCTTATGCCGGTGACCGTTACGGCAATATGTTCCGCTTCGACTTGAGAGGTAAAACCGAGTCTGAATGGTCGGCGCAAATGATTTTCCAAGGTTCGGGGAATCAACCGATTACGTCTGCGCCTGCGGTATCACGTCGTGGTAAAGATAAGTATGTCGTTATTTTTGGTACGGGTAGCGAGATTTATCAGAATGAACTAGAAGGTACTAACGGACAAATCAATGCCGTTTACGGTATTTACGATGATGTATCTACTGATGCGGTTTTGGCAAAAAGTAGTGAGTTGGAACAGCAAACTAGAGAAAGTGACGACGAACATATTTATGTCAGCGACAATAAGGTTGGTGAAGGTAAAAAAGGCTGGAGTCTGACTTTAGATCCGAATGAACGTGTGACTGTCAAGCCGACGATGATTTTGCGTACAGCTGTTGTGACCATCCGCAAGTATGAAACCAAAACAATTCATACTGACTCTTCTAGTACCGATGTTTGTTTACCGGACAGTACATCCACACAAACGACAGCGAAAACGATTATTCTGGGTGTAAATGCTGAAAATGGCGGTCGTTTGGGCTTGCGTGATGCGCGTATCTCCAGCAAGGATCGTACATTTATCAAACGCGAGAATAATGGCCAGATTTATTACGCCAACGGTATGACTTTTGATGGTGTTATCAACTTTACTTATATAAATTCCAGCAAAGCCGATGATTCTCCGGTAACTGCCGATGGCGATAGCGGCGGCACGGGTACGGATAAGGAGTTGAACGCTACGCCGAGCGTGCCAAACAATAAATGTTTTGCAACCAAAGGCGATCGCAGTCTCTTGTCTAACCAGCTGGTTAGCCTGGAAGTACAAGGCCGTACATGCGGACTCAAACGCATCAGCTGGCGTGAATTGTTCTTTTAATTTGTAAGGCTTGAATATCGAGGCCGTCTGAATTTTTCAGACGGCCTTTTCTGTTGAGTAGTAGTAATTCAAAAATGTTGGATTGGTGGATAGAAAAGCTTGTTTGAGGGCAAAACAAGCTTTGATCAAATTGAAAGCTTGGATAGAGCTAAACGACAGATTTGGACTATTCTTTTTTTAAATTTCTACCATTTGGCTGATAAGTTAAAAGGCCGTCTGAAAAGTATCTTTTCAGACGGCCTTTGATTTAAAGAGAACGAGTCAAGGAGCGCATTGTTAGATGCTGTTTTTAATGATTTTCCGCAGGGTGGAGAGTTGCCGGCGGCTGACGGGCAACGGGGTCGGAATATCGAGAATTTTAGCGCTCCACGTGGATGCGGATTCATCGTTTTCGTCATCGTCCAGTCGAATCAGACTGTCGAGGGTGTGGCGGAAGACGAGGGCATTGCGGTGGATGCGGATGACTTTGTCGCCCAGCAATTCTTCCCAGTAAACCAAGGTCTTCGGTAATTCGTAGCTTTGGCCGTCGCCAGTAAACAGATAGACGGTTTTGTGTTCCGCCATCAGGTAACGCGCCTGTTGCCATGGAATTTCAACCATGCGTTCGCGGTTGTACACTTTGAAATGGGTAAAACTGTCTGCTTTTTCGCGGTTTTTCTCGATGATGCGGTCAAGCGCGGTTTGCAGGCGGGTCATTTTGATCGGTTTGAGCAGATAGTCTGCGGCAGCCAGCTCAAATGCGCGCAGGGCGTGTTCTTCGTAGGCTGTGGTGAAGACAATTTCCGGCTGGCGCTTGGCGGTACGCTTAATGCGTTCGACAAATTCGAGACCGTCGATTTCCGGCATGCCGATGTCGGCAAAGACGATGTCAACTTCGTGGACGCTCAGCCACTCCAATGCTGGCATGGCATGGTGAAAGACGTTGAGCAGTACGACATTGCACTCTTCCAATAATACACGTAAGCGTTCTGCTGCTAATACTTCGTCTTCTACAATAATGGCACTTGGCATAGCGGTATTCTTTTTGTTGTATCGTGGGAGATCTGTCGCGCTTTGTCGTCCTTGATAACGCGTCAGCCGTATGTTGTTGTCAGCTTGAAATTATCAGTTTGTGACAATTTTAGGAAATTTTTAAAATATACATGATTTTTCGCTTCTTGGGCATGGTTTGGGATGAATCGGAAGATTACTTACATAATTTTATGAAATATTGTAATACCTAGAGTAATTTTGTTGTAATTGCGCTAATTCAGTCCGTGATAATGGACGATTTTGGGATTTTGTCCATTTGCCAGTGTACCACCGCCCAATCAAGCAATTCCTGCGGACGGTTCACGGTAGGTGCATCGGGTAGGTTGAGGTAGGTTAGGACTTGGCGTAGGAGTTGTTCTTTTTGATTCAAATCCAAAGCCGGGGCAAGGGTTTGTTTCGACCATTTTTGCCCTTGGTTGTTGGTCAATAGGGGAAGGTGGGCGTAGGCCGGTGTGGGAACGCCGAGGCATTGTTGCAGATAGATTTGGCGTGGCGTGGAAACGAGTAAGTCCTGACCGCGGACAATATGCGTTATTCCTTGGTCGGCATCGTCAGCAACCACGGCAAGCTGATATGCCCAATAGCCGTCGGCACGAAGTAGGACAAAATCGCCGATGTCGTGCGCCAGATTTTGTGCGTAATGTCCGACAATGCCGTCTGGAAAACCGATTACGCGATCGGGCACTTGAATGCGCCATGCCGGCGTTTTGTTTTGCGTGTCGGGTCTTTGCTGAGGATTGCGGCAACGGCCGTTATACACAAATCCGTCTGCGCCATGTGTTGCCGCCGCCTGCCAGTCTTTGCGGCTGCAATAGCAGGGATACACCAGCCCGGCTGCTTTAAGGCGGTCGAGGGTGTCTTGATATAGGTCGTAACGGCGGCTTTGATAGGCGATTTCGCCGTCCCACTCAAAGCCGAAAGCTTCAAGCGTGCGCAAAATGTCGTCGGCGGCGCCGGGCATTTCACGCGGGGGGTCAAGGTCTTCAATGCGGACCAGCCATTTACCCTGATGAGCGCGCGCGTCAGCATAGGAGGCAACGGCGGTCAGTAGGGAGCCGATATGAAGTAGGCCGGTAGGGCTGGGGGCAAAACGTCCTATATACATGGCAGGGTGGTTTTGTAGGGCAGGGGCAGTATGCCTGCACGGTATTCAAATCGTGATAGAAAAGGGTGTGCCGTACACGCCCGAATTTGGGTTTCAGACGGCCTGAGACTTTTCAAAATGATTTAAGTTTCTTTGCCGCCCGTTCAATCCGCTTAAGCCAAGGGAGCCAGTAGGTTGGCGAAGGCTTCTTCAAATTGTTTCAAACCGTCTTCCTGTAAACGAGTTGCCAAAGTTTCAACATCAATGCCGAGTTTCGCGGTTTCGGCAAGCTGCGCTTGGGCTTCGTTCACACCTTCGGTTAACGTGGCTTTGGCGGTGCCGTGGTCGATAAAGGCTTTGAGTGTGGCATCGGGAACGGTGTTGACGGTATGGGCGCCAATCAGGCTGTCAACGTACAAAGTGTCAGGATAGGCAGGGTTTTTCACGCCGGTAGATGCCCACAGAAGTTGTACGCGGTTGGCACCTTTTTCGGCAAGTGCAGCAAATTCGTTGCTGCCGAAGTATTGCGCCCAATCTTGATAGGCGGCTTTGGCCAGCGCTATGGCGACTTTGCCTTTGAGGTGGCCGGGCAGGGTGGCGTCCAACGCGGCATCGACACGGGAAATAAAGAAGCTGGCGACAACTTGGATATGGGAAACGTCGTGTCCTGCCTCCAAACGTTTGGCAATGCCGCGCGCGTAAGCGGCATAGGCTTTGAGGGTTTGGGCGCGGGAGAAGAGCAGGGTTAGGTTAACGCTGATGCCGTCTGAAACAAGGGTTTCAAGTGCTTCGATGCCTTCGTCGGTTGCCGGTACTTTAATCATGGCATTTTTACGGCCGATAGCGGCGTGCAGGCGGCGCGCTTCTTCAACCGTGCCTTGCGCGTCTTTGGATAATTCAGGCGAAACTTCGAGGCTGACGAAGCCGGTTTTGCCGCCGGTGGATTCGTGTTCGGCAAGGCACACGTCGCAGGCGGCTTGTACGTCGGCAACCGCCATGGTTTCGTAGCGTTGTTTTGGGGTCAGGTCTTGCTGTTTAAGCGCAGCTACTTCATCGGCGTACAGGGCATCTCCGGCAAAGGCTTTTTGGAAAATGGCAGGATTGGAAGTTACGCCACACACACCTTGTTTCAGCATTTCTGCCAATTCGCCGCTTTGTACCAGCGAACGGGAGAGGTTGTCCAACCAGATTTGTTGTCCTAATGCTTTAACGTCCGATAAAATAGTCATCTCTGATTCCTTTTACATAATAGGTTTGTTTGTAAAGTGGCGGTAATGCTACGCCGATTCGATGAATTTGAACAGTTTACAGCCGATTAATTTGGGCAAAACAAACCTAAATTCAAGCACGAAAGGTGGCTTTGATGGCGGAAAACACACTTTATCTCGACTGGGCGCGCGATGTATTGGATACGGAAGCCGAAGGTTTGCGTGAAATTGCGGCGGCTTTGGACCATGATTTTGTCCGTGCGGCGGAAGCATTGTTGCACTGCAAGGGCAGGGTTGTCATTACTGGCATGGGTAAGTCCGGACACATCGGCCGCAAAATGGCGGCGACCATGGCTTCGACAGGCACGCCTGCGTTTTTCGTCCATCCTGCCGAAGCGGCGCACGGCGATTTGGGCATGATTGTGGACCACGATGTCGTGGTTGCCATTTCCAATTCCGGCGAAAGCGATGAAATTGCGGCGATTATTCCGGCGTTGAAACGCAAAAACATCACGCTGATCTGCATTACCGCCCATCCGACTTCCACCATGGCGCGTCATGCCGATATCCATATTACCGCGGCTGTTTCCAAAGAAGCCTGCCCGCTCGGCCTTGCACCGACTTCCAGTACGACCGCCGTGATGGCGTTGGGTGATGCGCTGGCGGTGGTATTGCTGCAGGCGCGTGCGTTTACGCCGGATGATTTTGCTTTAAGCCATCCGGCCGGCAGCCTGGGCAAACGCCTGTTGCTGCGCGTGGCGGATATTATGCACAAAGACGAAGCCTTGCCTGCCGTTTTGTTGGGCACGCCGTTAAAAGAAGCCATTGTCCGCATGAGTGAAAAAGGCTTGGGTATGTTGGCGGTAACCGATGCCGAAGGCCGTCTGAAAGGCGTATTTACCGATGGCGACTTGCGCCGTCTGTTTCAAGAACGCGACAGCTTTGCCGGTTTGAAAGTGGACGACATCATGCACGCCTCTCCGAAAACCATCTCTGCCGATCGTCTCGCCACCGAAGCTTTGAAAGCCATGCAAAGCGGTCATGTGAACGGTTTGCTGGTCGTCGAAGAAAACGGTGTACTGATTGGCGCGCTGAACATGCACGATTTATTGATGGCACGAATTGTCTGAATCGACGGCAAAAACGTTTTCAGACGGCCTTATGCTAGAATAGGCCGTCTGAAATAAGGAAACCTTATGCAAAACCTCTCTTCCGACCTGCAACAACGCGCTTTAGGTATCAAACTGCTGATACTGGATGTAGACGGCGTTTTGACCGACGGCCGCATTTTTATCCGCGACAACGGCGAAGAAATCAAATCGTTCCACACTTTGGACGGACACGGTTTGAAAATGCTTCAGGCCGGTGGCGTGCAAACGGCGATTATTACCGGCCGTGATGCGCCTTCAGTCGGTATCCGCGTGAAGCAGCTCGGTATCAACTATTACTTCAAAGGCATTCACGACAAACGTGCCGCCTACGCCCAATTACGCGAACAGGCCGGTGTGGAGGAGCATGAGTGCGCCTTTGTTGGCGACGATGTTGTCGATTTGCCCGTGATGGTGCGTTGCGGATTGGCGGTCGCAGTCCCTGAAGCGCATTGGTTTACTTTGCAATACGCCCATTATGTAACCCGACGTTCCGGCGGCGCAGGTGCGGTGCGTGAAGTGTGCGATTTGATTATGCAGGCGCAAGGTACGCTTGAACCTGCTTTGAAAGAGTATGTACGATGAAAATCAGATGGCGTTACGGAATCGCCTTTCCGCTGGTGTTGGCCGTTTCACTCGGCGCACTGGCGGCGTGGCTCGGCCGCATCAGCGAAGTACAAGTCGAAGAAGTCGTCCTCAATCCGAATGAGCCGCAATATTCGATGAAAGGCATCAACGGCAAACGTTTTGACCAAGAAGGCCGTCTGAAAGAAAACCTGAGCGCGGTCGATGCCGTCCAATATCCGAATAGCGCAGACGTGCATTTGGACAAACCGCATCTTTCGTTTTACCGCGACGGCAGCCTGCTGTACGAAGTCGGCAGTGACAAAGCAGAGTACAATATTCAAAACAAAAAAGTCGTTTTTGAACAGAATGTTGTCTTGAACAAAGCGGCAGATGCCAAGCGTTTGGCCGGCATCGTCAAAACCGAACGTTTGAATGTCGATACCGAGGCGCAATATGCCCATACCGACAGCCCCGTTACTTTCCAATACGGACAGTCCAGCGGTCAGGCAAACGGCATGACTTATGATCACAAAACCGGTTTGCTGAATTTCCCTTCCAAAGTGAAAGCCACAATTTATGATACAAAAAATTTGTAAAACCTTAGCCCTTGTTGCCGTTTTTGCGGCCAGCCCGGCCTTTGCCCTGCAAAGCGACAGCAAGCAGCCGATTCAAATCGAAGCCGACCAAGGCTCGCTTGACCAAAACAACCAAAGCACCACCTTTTCCGGCAACGTCATCATCAAACAAGGCACGCTCAATATTCGTGCCGGCAGCGTGACCGTTTCGCGCAACGACAAAAGCGAGCAGTTGATGAAAGCCACCGGCTCACCCGTCAAATTCAGCCAAGAGTTGGACGGCGGCAAAGGCGTGGTCAACGGCCAAGCTAATACTGTAACGTATTCTTCCGCAGCCAGTCTGGTTACCCTGACCGGCAATGCCAAAGTACAGCGCGGCGGCGATGTGGCCGAAGGTGCAGTCATCACTTACAACACCAAAACCGAGGTTTATACCATCAACGGCAGCGCCAAATCCGGTGTGAAATCCGCCGCCAAATCCGGCCGCGTCAGCGTTGTCATCCAGCCGTCCAGCACGCAGAAAAACAAATAAGAAAACACACAAAAAGGCCGTCTGAAAAAGGTTCAGACGGCCTGAGGTCAATATCGAAAGTCAACAGAATATGAGCGCAAACAACAGCCGTCTTGTGGTTCAAAACCTGCAAAAAAGTTTCAAAAAACGCCAAGTCGTCAAAAGCTTCTCCCTTGAAATCGAAAGCGGCGAAGTCATCGGCCTGCTCGGTCCCAACGGCGCGGGTAAGACCACCAGCTTTTACATGATTGTCGGCCTGATTGCCGCCGATGCAGGCAGCGTGATGTTGGACGGCCAAGAGTTGCGCCACCTGCCGATTCACGAACGCGCCCGCCTTGGCGTCGGCTATCTGCCGCAGGAGGCCTCGATTTTCCGCAAAATGACCGTGGAACAAAATATCCGCGCCATTTTGGAAATCAGCATGAAGGATAAAAGCCGCATCGATGCCGAACTTGAAAAACTGTTGGCCGATTTGAATATCGAGCGCCTGCGCAACAACCCTGCGCCGTCCTTGTCCGGTGGCGAACGCCGCCGTGTCGAAATCGCACGCGTGCTGGCCATGCAGCCGCGTTTCATTTTGTTGGACGAACCTTTTGCCGGCGTTGACCCGATTGCTGTCATCGATATTCAGAAAATCATCGAGTTCCTCAAATTACGCGGTATCGGCGTATTGATTACCGACCACAACGTGCGCGAAACCCTCAGCATCTGCGACCGTGCTTACATCATCAGCGACGGTACGGTATTGGCTTCAGGCAAGCCGGATGATTTGGTCAACAATGAACAAGTCCGTTCGGTTTACTTGGGTGAAAATTTCAAATATTGAATGCATATTTGACGGTATATGAGACCCTCATTTCAATTGAGGGCGGCTATAAATATTGGAATAATCACTAAAAATACAAATATAATACCGATAAACTAATCTTTCAGACGGCCTGCCGTATAAAGGCCGTCTGAAAAACTATCCATACATTTCGAATTAAACACTATGTCTTCACTCGTCCTTAAACTCAAACAGACCCAGCAGCTCAACCAGCGGCTGCAACAGTCTCTGCGCATCTTGCAGATGTCGGGTCTTGAGCTTGAGCGCGAAGTGGAAGACTGGTTGTCAGACAATCCTCTGCTTGAGCGTCCGGAAAGCGATGAATTTGCCGATAGCGGGCTCAACCGTGCGGTAACCATGCCGCGCGCAGGTCAGCAGTTGAGCGGCGACGATGCCGAAGATATTTGGAGCAACATCGCCGAAGAAGAGGATTTCAAACACTATCTGCATGCCCAAGTGTGCGAGCATCCGCTCTCGCAAGTGGAAGCGGCCTATGTTCACGTCTTGATTGATTTTTTGGACGAACAAGGCTACCTCACCGACAGCCTCGAAGAAATTATCGACCACACGCCGTTGGAATGGATGCTGGACGAAGAAGCCCTGCAAAACGCGCTGGATGTATTGCAAACCTTTGAGCCGCCCGGCGTGGCGGCGGCGGATTTGACCGAGTCGCTTATGTTGCAGTTAATGCGTTTGCCGGCTTCTCCTGCCCGACAAATGGCCGCGCATTTGGTGCAAAGTTCGCTTCAAGACTTAGGCAAAAACCGCAAACAAAACGTTCTGCGTTTCCGCAAACTTTATCCCGATACCGACAGCAAAACCATAGAAGCCGCGCTCGATATGATTGCCGGGCTCAATCCCTATCCAGCCTACGGCTTCGCCTCTGCCACGCCTACGCCTTATATTCAGCCTGACGTTTGGGTCAAAGAGGGCAAGGACGGCTGGGAAGTCATCAGCAACGAAGCGGCTTGGCCGAAGCTGCAGCTCAATCAGGAATATTGCGACCTGATGAAATCAGAGGAAGAGGGCGCACCGGAGTGGAAGGAAAAAATCAACGAAGCCAAGCAGCGCATTGATTCTTTGGAGCTGCGTAAAAGCACTGTCCTCCGCCTTGCCGAGTATATCGTCAAAAATCAGGAAGATTTTTTCATCTTCGGAGAAATCGGCCTGTCTCCCATGCTGATGAAAGATGCCGCCGCCGAATTGGGTTTGGCGGAAAGTACCATCTCGCGTGCCGCCAATCAGAAATATTTGTCTTGCCCGCGCGGCCTGTTTGCGTTACGCTATTTCTTCACACAGGCAGTCAATGCCGATGATGATGGCGAAGGGTTCAGCCAAGGCGCAATCAAAGCCGTATTGAGCCAGTTGATTGAAAGTGAAGACAGCAGCAAACCCTATTCGGACGAGACCCTCGTCAAATTATTAAAACAACGCGGCATTGAAATTGCCAGACGTACAGTTGCTAAATATAGAGAATCATTAGACATCCCACCGGCACACAAACGAAAATTTACCGAGTAGATATATTCCGATCCGTTTTGACGGACTAATCAACCGAAGGAGCTGTATCATGAATCTGAAAATCACCGGTCTGAATTTTGATGTTACCGAAGCCATCAAAAACTATGTTTCCGACAAGTTGGCACGAATCAATCGCCATGCCGACAACATCATTTCTGTGACCATTACGCTCTCGGTGGAAAAAGTCAATCAAAAAGCCGAAGCTGATGCGCATCTGGCAGGCAAAGATTTGCACGTTGAAGCGATTGAACAGGATATGTACGCCGCGATTGATGTTTTGATGGACAAGCTCGACCGCGCTGTTTTGAAACATAAAGAAAAAAGCGGCGATGTCCGCAGTACTGTCAAACCTGAAGCAGAATAAAATTTTTGTATGATAAAGGCCGTCTGAACATTCAGACGGCCTTTTGTTTTACTAGAAGTTTTAGACTGGCAATCTAGTTACTCACTTTTTCGCCATTCCACGGTGCCACTTTAAACAGCAGCAACATACCCGGTATGCCCAAAGCGAAACACAGCCAGTAGAAATTAAAGTAACCCATCGCTTCAATCAGATAGCCTGTAGAGGCGTTGATAAATGTACGCGGTACAGCGGAAAGGCTGGTAAAGAGGGCTAATTGTGTGGCCGTAAATGCAGGATTGGTTTCACGAGCCATATAGGCAACAAACGCCGCTGTACCCAGACCTACGCCCGCTGCTTCTGCACCAATCACTGCCGCAAGCATCATTTGTTCTGTCAGTGTGATGGTTTCAAACTTGCCAAAATTTGCCAACCAGGCAAAGCCTAGAATAGTAACCCATTGCGCCACGCCGAAAACCCATAATGCCCTGTTGATCCCGAGTTTCAACATCCAAATACCACCGGCAATGCCGGCAATCACAGCAGGCCACAGGCCGGCATTTTTGGCAATGAGGCCGATGTCGGTTTTGCTGAAGCCCATGTCCAGATAAAACGGTGTAGCCAAAGAAGTGGCCATGCTGTCGCCCAGTTTGTAGAGAAAGATAAACAGCAATACCAATATGGCCTGTTTGATGCCTTTGCGGGAGAAGAACTCACTGAAAGGGTCAGAGACTGTTTGGGCAAATGTACGAGGCACAGTTGGCGGAATGTCAGGCTCTTTAGCTAAAAACAGGGTCATCAGCAGACCGGGCAGCATAAATAGTGCAGTAATGATGAATACGTTGTGCCAAGGCATTAAATCAGCCAGAATCAAGCTGAGTGAGCCAGGTACCAAAGCAGCAATACGGTAGGCATTGACGTGGATGGAGTTGCCCAAGCCTAATTCTTCATCTGACAAAATTTCGCGGCGAAATGCATCCAATACAATATCTTGGCTGGCAGAGAAAAAGGCAACCACCAACGATAAGCCCATAATTACATATAAATGCTGAGCAGGATTTAGGAAGGCGTAAATGAGCAAGGTCAGCAGCAAACCAATTTGCGTAACCAGCATCCAACCGCGCCGCCGTCCTAAAAAAGGTAATCTGACCAAATCAATGACGGGAGACCAGATAAATTTCCAAGTGAAAGGCAGCCCGATAAGTGCCATCAGGCCGATGGTTTTCAAATCGACATGTTCGCTGCGCAACCATGCAGGAATAAGGTTGATCAGAAAATAAAGCGGCAGCCCCGAAGTGAAGCCTGTAAAGATACAAATCAGCATACTGCGCGAGAAAATCTTGCGCCAAGTGCTGGTTTGGGGTGCGGTGGTCATAGTGGAATCAATAAAAAAGGAAAGGGATATTGTAGCAAAGATGGGGGATATGGCGAATTAACTTCTGCTATCTTTATTGAATAAAGGCCGTCTGAAACTTTGACAAATTAAGTTTCAGACGGCCTTTTGTTGGAACAACTGGTTTGGCGGGCAACGGAGACTTCAGGACGGAAGAAGGGTTGCTTGGGTGTATTCATAAAATTGAAGTTAAGAAAGTTTCAGACGACCCCTAGAGATCGTTTGAACGATGAGAAATATCAGTGGTAATTTGTGCCGTCAGTGTAGCCGTTTCCTGATTTGTCCACAGCAAAAGCAGAAATCGGACCGACCGTTACTGTCCCTTTAGGCTGAGTTTCTTGGTAATACTCATATGCTGCAACACCCATACCAGTTGCAGCACCAACAGCAGCACCAATTGTGCCACCGACCATAATAGCTGGTCCGGCAGGAATACTGCCAAAAGCTATACCGACACCCAGACCAATACCTGCACCAATTGATCCTCCTATTTATGCACCATTTGCTCCTCCTTGAAGGATTCTCTCTCCTAAGCCTCCTCCATAAATTAGTTCCAGATCCTCAATGGATAGTTCAATCATGTTATTTTTCCTTTTCAAAAAAATTAGATGTAGAATATTGAGTCAATACACCCAATATGGAAAAAATAATAAAAGCATGAATATAAATCATAAAATCAACATTATCTCCTTGGTAGCTTTCATAAATAAAAACGATTGGTATTGATATACAAATTAAAATGTACAGGTACTTTGAAATTACCAGTAACTTATACACAAATTTTGATTTCATAGCCTAGTCTTTCATTTGAATAAAATCTACCCTAATCAACTTTCCAACCAACTTCCTAACTTCTTCATGCTTTCCCTGATTGAAGTTAACCAGTAGATTTTTCAACAATATGTATATTATGTTAAATAATAAATGGTAATTGTCACATTCAAATATTAAGGATAACCTACTTTGAAACTATATCGCTTTGATGCGTAATTCTATAAAAAACATTGAATTTTCATGTTTTCTATTTATCCAGTATTTTGGAGTTGATAAGTGAGAGCAAAAAACTTTGGAAATCTACGATTCTCCTTCCAACACCTCATCATTTCTCTAGAGAATTTAGGCAAAGGCGATATTGATAACTCATTTCATTAAATGGAACCAAATGAGAATAATTTATTTATAAAATCCTTTTAAATTAATGGGTTACAATAAAAATTGATAAAATAAAATTGACTATTCTCAATAAAATGAGTAAAATTCATCCGCAAATACAAATTTTGTATTGTGATACATCTATCATAACCGCATTAAGAAAAGGAGTTAGTTATGCTAAGTAAGTCAATTACAGCAAAATTAAACGAACAAATTAATCTCGAGTTGTATTCATCAAATGTCTATTTGCAAATGAGTGCATGGTGCCATAAACATGGTTATGAAGGCGCTGCAGCATTTTTACTTCGTCATGCCGATGAAGAATTGGAACATATGCAAAAGTTGTTTACTTATGTGAGCGAAACCAGTGGAATGCCTTTGTTAGGTAAAATTGACGCCCCTAAACACGATTACGCTTCATTAAAAGAAGTTTTTGAAACAACACTTGAACACGAAAAACTAGTGACATCTAAAATTAATGAGTTAGTTGAGAGTACTTTTGCAGAAAAGGATTACTCTACTTTTAACTTCTTACAATGGTATGTAGCTGAACAGCATGAAGAAGAAAAATTATTTAACAGTATTGTTGATAAATTCAAACTTCTTGGTGAAAGTGGTACAGCGCTCTACTACATTGATCGTGAATTAAAAACTTTATAAGAATAGGAGAAATAAAATGTTATCAAATAGCGTGATTAAACTATTAAATGATCAAATGAATTTAGAGTTTTATTCTTCTAACTTATATTTACAAATGAGCGCCTGGTGCGAACAACAAGGTTTCGAAGGAGCTGCAAAATTTTTATCAGAGCATGCGGCTGAGGAAATGCAGCATATGCGTAAACTCTTCACTTATTTAAATGAGACCGGCGCATTGGCTATCATCACACAAATTGATGAACCACCTCATCAATTTTCATCATTGAAACAAGTACTTGAATTAACTTATGAACATGAAAAGTTAATTACCTCTAAAATCAATGAATTAGTTGGTAGAACTTTTGAAGAGAAAGACTACTCTGCCTTTAACTTCTTACAATGGTATGTGGCTGAACAACATGAAGAAGAAAAATTATTCAGTGGAATTTTGGATAAATTAAATCTTCTTGGTGAAGATGGTAAAGGTTTGTTCTTAGTTGATAAAGATTTAGGCGCATTAACAACAAACAACTAATCAAGTCTGATGAAAAAGGCTAAGTCATTATCGATTTAGCCTTTTTTTATATCAAAATCTAGCTACTTTTGTCTAAAAGTGCGGTGCTTTAACGGTTCATTCTTACCGCCGATTAGGTTTTGAAATGCCCGTAAGACAGGCAGATATGCTTGTCTTACGGGCATTTTATTTTCAGACGGCCTTCGATCTTGCGTTGCAGTTGCGGTAGAAGGCGATCAGACCGTTGGTGGAGCTGTCGTGTGCAGGCGTGCCGCGTTCGAGTTCGGGTTCGATGGTTTTGGCCAGCTCTTTACCGTATTCCACGCCCCATTGGTCGAAGGGGTTGATACGCCAAATCACGCCTTGAACGAAAGTACGATGTTCGTAAGCAGCCATCAGCATGCCGAGGTTGAAAGGCGTCAGGCTGTCGATGAGCAGGCTGTTGCTCGGACGGTTGCCGGGGAATTCTTTTTGCGGTGCAAGGCGGTCGCGTTCGTCTTGGGGTAGGGCGGCCAATTCGATTTGCACTTCGTCTAAGGTTTTGCCTTTCATCAGCGCTTCGGCTTGGGCGAAGGCATTGGCAACGGTAAAGCGGTGTTGGCGGTGGTTGCCGTAGACTGTGGTCATGGGGACGATGAAGTCGACGGGAATCAGACGCGTGCCTTGGTGCAGAAGCTGGAAGTAGGCATGTTGGCAGTTGACGCCTTCATCGCCGAAGACAATGCCGCCAGTGGTGCAGGAAACGGGTTGGCCGTCTGAAGTACGCTGTTTGCCGAGGCTTTCCATATCGAGCTGGTTGAGCCATGGTGTGAAGAGGCGCATGTTGTGGCTGTATGGGACAACGGTTTGGCCGTCTGAATGTTGGAAGTTGTTGTACCAAACGTTGATGAGCGCCATCAGGACGGGAATGTTGTGGCGGAATGGCGTTTCGAAGAAGTGGGTATCCATCGCGTGTGCGCCGGCCAGCATTTTGCGGAATGCTTTTTCGCCGACGGCAACCATCAGCGGCAGGCCGATGGGCGACCAGACGGAATAGCGGCCGCCGACCCAGTCGGACATGGCGAAGACTTTGTCGGGGGAAATGCCGAAGTTTTGGGCGGCGGCCACATCGGCAGAAATGGCGCAGAAGTGGCGGTAGATGCCGGAATCGGGCAAACCTGCATCGCGATACCAAGTACGCGCCGCATAGGCATTGAGCAGGGTTTCCGGTGTGCGGAACGATTTGCTGGCAATGCTGAATACGGTGGTTTCGGGGTTGAGGCCGAGAAGGGTTTGGGTCAAGTCGGCATCATCGGAATTGCTGACAAAGTGGACGCGGATGTTTTGCCAATAAGGCTGCAGCGCCTGTGTGGCCATGCGCGGGCCCAAATCGGAACCGCCGATACCGATGTGAACCAAGTCGGTAATCGGTTTGCCGGTAATGCCTGCGTGGGTGCCGTCCAAAAGTTGGCGTGCGAACTCGAGTGTGCGGTTGAGTTCGTGATGAACTTTGGACACGATGTTTTCGCCGTCAACGTAAATGGGTTGGGCATTGGCCGGCAGGCGCAGGGCGGTGTGGAGGACGGCGCGGTGTTCGCTGGTGTTGATTTTTTCGCCGTTGATCATGGCCTGCATATATTGTGGCAAATCGGCTGCTTCGGCCAGTCGGCACAATAAATTAAGGGTATTTTCATCCAGACGGTTTTTGCTGTAATCAAATAACAAACCGTGCAGAATTTCGTGCATATTGTTGAAACGTTCGGCATCTGCAGCGAAACGTTCGCGCAGGGTAACGTGTTGCGTATCGGCATGATGGGCTTCCAAGGCCTGCCATGCGTCTGAGTATGCGGTCATCTCGTTTCCTTAGTATGTAACGGTAAAATAAGCAGGATAGATAGGTATTTCCTGCTTTTTTGTAGTGGCTTGTAGTTTAACAAATTTGAACAGGTTTTGGGAGGTGGCGGGGGTGTTTTTGTTTAAGAAATGTATGCAAAATGAAAAAGAAATGATTGATTATCATCAAGTTTCTGTAAAAAAAAGGGGTATGACACCGATGTCTGCTGTGTTATCCTATGTAACATTATTGAAATCTTGTCGGGACGGGTCCGTAAGATGGCTACAATTTATGATGTCGCTGCTTATGCCGGGGTATCTCCCAAGACGGTCAGCCGGGTGATTAACGGCGATGCGCCGGTCAGTGATAAAACCCGTTCTAAAGTAGAAACAGCGATTGCTGCTTTGGGCTATATCCCGTCTTCTGCGGCGCGGATTATGCGGTCACACCGTTCCGGCTTGGTCGGTCTGATTACCGGCGCCATTTCGCGGACAGGCGAGAATACGGGCGGACACGGCATACCGGATATGTTCTTGATTAAGGGCATTCAGCAGCAGATTCGTGCACAAGGCAAGATTTTGATGATTGCCGACATCGACAACAAGCCAGGGCAGCCCGGTCAGATGGAGCCGCTGATCCGTACCTTTATGGAGCATCGTGCCGAGGGGATTTTATATGTGGCCGGTTTCCATCAGGAAGTATTGCTGCCGGAAGTGCCCAACCGTTGCCCGATGGTGTTGGTCAACTGTTTCGATTTGGCAGGTACGCCGTCGGTTTTGCCGGACGATGAAGCAGGGCAGTATGGCTTGGTGCGCCGGATTATCCAAAGCGGACACAAACGGATTGCTTATGTGACTTTGCAGCCGGGCGTAGAAGCAACGAGATTGAGATTGGCCGGATACCGCCGGGCTTTGGCGGATGCGGATATTGTCTTCGATCCTGATTTGGTGCAAACTGGTTATCCTGACTTCAGCAATGACAGCGGATCTTTGATTTCGGCTATTTTGAAACTGTTGTCTTTGACGCTTCCGCCGACGGTCATTTGCTGCGGTAACGATGAAATGGCAGTACGCGTGTACGGGATTTTGAGGACGCGCGGCGTGCGGGTTCCCGAGCAAGTTTCGGTTGCCGGCTATGATAACCACAGCGCGATTGCGGAGACGCTGTTTCCGCCGTTGACCAGTACCGAGCTGCCTTATCTGCGCATGGGCGCGATGGCGGCGGATTTGCTGTTTCAATACATTGAACACCCGACCGGCTCGGTTCAGTCAGTCAAGGTCGTTGGGGAAACCATCTGGCGTCAGTCTGTGATTAATAAATAGTTTCAGACGGCCTGAAAATAAGCTTTAAACAACGCAAACACACATCAAAATAAGATTATGTAAACGGTCAAAATAAAGGCCGTCTGAAAACAGGATTGCCTCATTAAAAAGGCGGCCCAATACAATAAAAGCGTCATACCGCTGAAATTGGAGTTTGTTGTTTCCATAGTTTATTATCCAGGAGTAGCCTTACTATGAAAATCTCCCCACAAGTGGCGATGACACTTCGCCAGATTATGCTGATGAACTTCGGTTTCTTCGGTATTCAATATAGCTTCGGGTTGCAGCAAACTGCGATTAACCCGATTTTCAGCTTTCTTCATGCCGATCCGAGCCAATTGCCGATTTTGAATATGGCAGGCCCGATTACCGGTTTGCTGGTGCAGCCGATGATTGGTGCGATGAGTGACCGCACTTGGGTGCCCGGATTGGGCCGCCGCCGTCCGTATTTCTTGATTGGCGCCATTGGTTGCAGTCTCTGTCTCTTTATCTATCCGCACGTTACCGCCTTGTGGGTGGCCGTATTGCTGCTGTGGCTCTTGGACATCAGTAATAATACTGCAATGGAACCTTTCCGTGCCTTCATTGCCGATACCGTTCCTGAACACCAGCAATCCACCGGTTTCTTGATGCAGTCTGTGTTTACCGGCTTGGGCATTACCCTGGCCAACGTTTCCCTCTATATCTTCCAACAAATCGGCTGGTTGCAACAAACTTCCGAAGCAGGCATTCCGTATTGGGTATTCGGTTCGTTTTATATTGGTGCGGTCTGCTCCATCGGTTCGGTTTTGATTACCGTTTTATCAACGGCCGAACGCGAGCCCAGCCCTGAAGAAATGGCGGCCATTAAAGCCCAGCCGAGCGGTCCGGCCCATGCTGTTAAAGATATTGTCGTTGCCGTGCGCGAAATGCCGACTGCCCTGTGGCAACTGGCCTTGGTGTATCTCTTCCAATGGTACGCGCTCTTCATCTACTGGCAATATATTTCCCACAGTATCGTCCAATCCGTCTGGGATTCGACCGTTGAAAATACCGAAGCGTATAGCCAAGCGGTTGCATGGACCGGCCTGGTAAACGGTTTTTACAACGTGATAACCTTTATCTCCGCCTTTGGCCTGATGTGGATGGCGCGCAAATACGCCGCCAAATATGTTCACGCCTTTGCCGTAACCCTTGCCGCACTAGCCTTGCTCACCATTCCGCACATCGGCAACAAATACCTGATGTTTGCGCCGATGATTGGTTTCGGTGTCGGTTGGGCAAGTATGATGGGCGTGCCGTTTATGATTGTGGTCGGTTCTATTCCGAAAGAACGTTACGGCGTGTACATGGGTATTGTGAACATGATGATTGTGATTCCAATGCTGATTGAAACCGTATCTTTCGGCTGGGTGTACAGAACTTTCTTGGGTTCAAACCCTGCCAACGCGATGACTTTTGCCGGTGTTTCCCTGGCCATTGCCGCAGCGGTGACCTTAACCATTAAAACTGCGGCCAAACCGGCTACTGCAGAATAACGAAGTTTTGATTTAAAACCAAAATGAAAAGGCCGTCTGAAACATGAAAGGGTTTCAGACGGCCTTTTTTGTCGAAACGGATTCCATTTGCTGACCTGATTCGGAAAGCCTTATTGTCGCTGCGCTACCGTTCATCACTCAAATTGGCTATGACTACCGATTTTGCTTTACAATATCCTTCTTTAATTTATTTCGTTTTACCATCCTGATGACAGAACACATTTCCGCTCCAAGTCCATCTCCTGTCGGTGAAGACTACCTGCTGTTAGGTCAATACGCCGAACGCGCCTATCTCGAATACGCCATGAGCGTGGTCAAAGGCCGCGCGCTGCCTGAAGTTTCAGACGGCCAAAAGCCTGTACAACGGCGTATTTTGTTTGCCATGCGCGATATGGGTTTGACGGCGGGGGCGAAGCCGGTGAAATCGGCACGCGTGGTCGGCGAGATTTTGGGTAAATACCATCCGCACGGCGACAGTTCTGCCTATGAAGCGATGGTTCGCATGGCGCAGGATTTTACCTTGCGCTATCCCTTAATCGACGGCATCGGCAACTTTGGTTCGCGCGACGGCGACGGGGCGGCGGCGATGCGTTACACCGAAGCGCGGCTGACGCCGATTGCGGAATTGCTGTTGTCCGAAATCAATCAGGGGACGGTGGATTTTGTGCCGAACTACGACGGCGCGTTTGACGAACCTGTACACCTGCCCACCCGTCTGCCTATGGTGTTGCTCAACGGTGCGTCGGGCATTGCGGTGGGTATGGCGACCGAAATCCCATCGCACAATTTAAACGAAGTCACACAGGCGGCGATTGCGTTGTTGAAGAAACCGACGCTGGAAACCGCCGACCTGATGCAGTATATCCCTGCGCCCGATTTTGCCGGCGGCGGTCAAATCATCACGCCGGCAGACGAATTGCGTCGGATTTACGAAACCGGCAAAGGCAGCGTGCGCGTGCGTGCGCGTTATGAAATCGAGAAGCTGGCGCGCGGACAATGGCGCGTGATTGTGACCGAGCTGCCGCCGAACGCCAATTCCGCCAAAATCCTTGCCGAAATCGAAGAACAAACCAACCCGAAACCGAAAGCGGGAAAAAAGCAGCTCAACCAAGACCAGCTCAACACCAAAAAGCTGATGCTGGATTTAATCGACCGCGTGCGCGACGAGTCAGACGGCGAACATCCTGTGCGTCTTGTATTTGAACCAAAATCCAGCCGCATCGATACGGATACTTTCATCAACACGCTGATGGCGCAGACTTCTCTGGAAGGCAATGTGTCCATGAACTTGGTAATGATGGGTTTGGACAACCGCCCTGCGCAGAAAAACCTGAAAACGATTTTGCAGGAATGGTTGGATTTCCGCGTCGTTACCGTAACACGCCGTCTGAAATTCCGTTTGAGTCAAGTGGAAAAACGGTTGCACATCCTCGAAGGCCGTCTGAAAGTCTTTCTGCACATTGACGAAGTGATTAAAGTCATTCGTGAATCAGATGATCCGAAAGCCGATTTAATGGCGGCGTTCGGGCTGACCGAAATCCAAGCCGAAGACATTTTGGAAATCCGCCTGCGTCAGTTGGCGCGTTTGGAAGGTTTCAAACTCGAAAAAGAATTGAACGAGTTGCGCGAAGAACAAGGTCGTCTGAATATTCTTTTGGGCGACGAAAACGAAAAACGTAAGCTAATTATCAAAGAGATGCAGGCGGACATGAAGCAGTTTGGTGACGCGCGCCGCACGCTGGTGGAAGAGGCCGGACGCGCCGTGCTGACACAAACCACCGCCGACGAACCCATCACGCTGATTCTGTCGGAAAAAGGCTGGATACGCAGCCGTGCCGGACACAACCTTGATTTGAGCCAAACCGCGTTCAAAGAAGGCGACCGTCTCAAACAAACCCTCGAAGGCCGCACGGTTTTGCCCGTCGTCATCCTGGATTCATTGGGCAGAACCTATACGCTTGATGCCGCCGAAATCCCTGGCGGACGCGGCGACGGCGTGCCGGTTTCATCCTTAATCGAGTTACAAAACGGCGCGAAACCCGTCGCCATGCTCACCGGCCAGCCAGAACAGCATTACTTGCTCTCAGGCAACGGCGGCTACGGTTTTATCACCAAGTTGGCCGATATGGTCGGACGCGTGAAAGCGGGTAAATTGGTCATGACCGTGGACAGTGGCGAAACCGTCCTGCCTCCGGTTGCCGTCTATGCTTCTTCACTGATCAATCCCGACTGCAAAGTCGTACTGGCCAGCAGCGACCACCGTCTCTTGGCGTTTTCCATCGGCGAACTCAAAGTCATGCCTAAAGGCCGCGGTTTGCAGCTGATGTCGTTGGCTGAGGGTGCATCTTTGGAACACATTATGGTGACGACCTCTTCTGAGTTTACCGTTGTATCGGTCGGCCGACGCGGTGCAGAACATCAGGAAAAACTACGTATTGCCGATATTGACGGCAAGCGCGGTAAAAAAGGCAAGGTATTGGAAATATCAGGCCGTCTGAAAAGTTTGTCCTGAAACAAGAACAAATATATCTAAATAAATTAAATTTATACGACATTGCATGATAATAAAAAAGGTTCACTTATGAACAGAGCCAATCTTCAAGAACTGGGTAATCTGAGGGAGCGGATTCCCGGTGTAATCAACATTGCCCGAATAGCCATCGTCTTACCGCTTTTGGTTTTGCACGCTTTCGGCAGCTACACAGGCGGCAACCTGATTGGCGTTTCGTTGCCGGACGTTGAGTTTTATATCTGGGTAACGCTGTATTTCTTCCTGATTATGCTCTCCGTGTTCCGCCCGGGCTGGCAGTGGCAGTCTTTGGATTTGCCCAATGCCAGTGCCGTGGTCGACATTACCATGATGATGGTTTTGGTGTATATCTCCGGCGGTACGGCTTCCGGTTTCGGGATTTTGGTTTTGCCGTTTGTTGCTACGTCGTGTCTGCTCAGTTATGGCCATTACCCCATGCTGTATGCAGGCTATACGGCCATGCTGTTTATTTTGAACCTGTTTTTAGACGGCAGCATGCGTTTCGATTCGTTTAATTGGGACGCGAAATCAATGGTGAATTCTTCGATGCTGATCGGCGCAGGCTATCTGGTGGCGATGCTGACCTCGTTTGCCGCCCGTTATTTGGAGCAGGCCTCAGAGTCCGCCAGCCGCCATCAACTTGCCTACCGCCGTATCAGCGGCTTGAACCATTTGGTTTTGAACCGCGTACAGGAAGCGGTTGTGGTGATTGATGCGACTCAACGCGTGTGGCTGTTTAACAAGCAGGCAAAAATCTATTTCCCCAGCCTGATTATCGATCAGCAGGAAATCGTGTTTGGCGAGCTGGTGGCACGTTGGCAGCGTCAACCCGACAAACCTTTTGAAACTGATATCCATATTTTCCAACATGCCATGCACGTTCGTGCCGTTCCACTGATTCAGGAGCAAACCGAGCTGCTGATGTTGTACGTCCGCTCATTGCGTGAAGTGGCTGCGGAGGCCATGTCCACCAAGCTAACTTCGCTTGGACAGTTGACTGCCAACCTTGCCCACGAAATCCGCAACCCGATGTCCGCCATCCGTCATGCCAGCGATTTGTTGCAGGAAGGCGACGAGGCAGATCCGCTCAAGGCCAAGCTCTACAACATCATCGACAGCAATATCCAACGTATCGACAAGATGTTGGAAGACGTATCCCTGCTTAACAAACGAGACAACATCAGCCGCCAGCCGATTAATCTGATGAAATTCTGGTTGGAGTTCAAGCAGGAATTTACCTTGAATAATCCCGATGCCATCGGCTGTCTGCGCATGAATATGGACGGCAACAACCTGACCGTATTGGTCGATCCTATGCACTTGCAGCAAGTGATGTGGAACTTGTGCAACAACGCTTGGAGACACAGCCGTCAGGACGAAAACGCCATTACCGTCCTTATCCGTTCAAGCGGCAGGATGCATATTTCCATCGTCGTGGCGGACAACGGCAAAGGCGTGCCGCCCGATGTACGAAATCATTTGTTCGAGCCGTTTTACACCACCGAAAAACAAGGCACCGGCTTGGGGCTTTACGTCGCACGCGAGTTGGCACACGCCAATATGGGGCAGCTGCATTATCACCCTGAAATGAACGGGTTTGAATTGATTTTACCGAAGGAGCAAGCGCAGGATGAATAAATTGCAAGAGCCGGTTTTGGTTGTCGATGACGAGGCAGACATCCGCGACCTGATGGAAATGACCCTGATGAAAATGGGTCTGCACGTCGATACTGCGGCTGGTGTTGAAGAGGCTAAAGACAAGCTGGACAACAACGATTATTCGCTGGTGTTGACCGATATGCGTATGCCTGACGGCTCCGGCCTCGAGGTTGTCCAATACATCGATGAACTGATGCTCGATACGCCCGTCGCCGTGATTACGGCTTTCGGCAATGCCGACCAAGCTGTTGAAGCCTTGAAAGCAGGGGCGTTTGATTATCTGCAAAAACCGATTACGCTGTCGCAGTTGCGTTCATTGGTTAAATCGGCAGTGTCGGTTTCAGACAATACTGCCGAACCCACGCCGTCTGAAAAAGTCAAATCGCAGCCTGCGCCTGTTTCTGCCGCCCTGTATAAACCCGAACCTCAGCCGGCTAAGCCTGTCGTTACGCCTCCTAAGAGCGTACAGAGTGAATTTAACCGGCCTTTGACTGTTCCGGAAGGGCTCAATTCCTTAAAAGAGCGTTTTTCGGCCGGCAGCATCAATCCTGCTTTGCAACAAGACGCACCTGTATTGGAAGGCGAGGACGATATGCCGCGCCTGTTGGGTACTTCGCCGCAAATGGTCGAAGTACGCCACCTGATTCGCAGATTGGCCCGCAGCCTTGTTCCTGTTTATATCTCCGGTGAATCCGGTACGGGTAAAGAGCAGGCGGCGCGCACGATTCACGAGCTGTCCGACCGCGCCGACAAACCATTTATTGCCGTCAACTGCGGTGCCATTCCTGAAAACCTGATGGAAAGCGAATTTTTCGGCTACAAAAAAGGCAGCTTTACCGGTGCGGATCAAGACCGTTTAGGTTTTTTCCAACACGCTGACGGCGGCACTTTGTTCCTTGATGAAGTTGCCGATTTGCCACTTGCCATGCAGGTCAAACTCCTGCGCGCCATTCAAGAAAAAGCCGTGCGTCGTATCGGCGATGCGCGGGAAACCTTTGTGGATGTGCGCATTATTTGTGCGACCCATAAAAACCTCGAAGCTTTGGTTGAAAGCGGCGCATTCCGTCAGGACTTGTATTACCGCCTCAACGTAGTCTCTCTGCATATGCCGCCTTTACGCGAAATGCGCGAAGACTTGGGCGCGCTGATTCTGTATCTGCTGTATAAACACCGTCACGGCAATCAAACCTACAAACTCAGCCCGAAAGCCCAAGAAGCCCTGTTGCATTACAGCTATCCCGGCAACTTCCGTGAGTTGGAAAACATCCTCGAACGCGCCGTTGCGCTAACGGTAGGCCAAGTGATACAAGTGGACGACTTGCAGATTCAAAATGCTCCGCAGGTTAAGGCAGAACGCAGCGGCTTCTCTTTTGACGATATTGCCGAACCCGACGCGCGTGAAACTACGCTCAATCACAGTCCCATTCCACCGTTTGATCCACGCACCATGCAGATACAGGATTACCTCGACCAAGTGGAACGCAGCATCATCGAGCAGGCTTTGCAGCAAACCCGTTACAACCGTACCCAAGCCGCCAAGCTTTTGGGCATCAGCTTCCGCTCTATGCGCTACCGTATGGAACGCTTGGACATCAATTAAAACGTTCAGACGGCCTGAGTTTTCAAGGCCGTCTGAAACATAAGCCTTATGTACAAGATTTATTTTGACGAAACCGCATCTACCGAACTTCGCAGCCTTGCTGCACCTTTCGGGCTGACCGTTATTGATCGGCAGCCTGAAGAAGGCAGTTTCCTTATCGCTGACGAAAGCGGCATCAGTTTGTGCCGCGCCGGTGAAAAAGGCCGTGTTCGCGTTGATTTTGATGGCGGTGCCGCCCATTATCGGCGCACTAAAGGTGGAGGCGAGTTGATTGCCAAAGCCGTCAACCATACTGCGCAACCGACTGTCTGGGACGCTACCGGCGGACTGGGGCGCGACAGTTTTGTGCTTGCCTCGTTGGGCTTGAATGTACAAACTTTTGAACAAAATCCTGCTGTTGCCTGTCTACTTTCAGACGGCCTCAACAGGGCAGGGCAAAGTGAAGAGACACGGGAGATTGCCCAGCGAATTATTTTGCACTTCGGCAATGCCGCTGATTTAATGCAGGAATTGTCCACGCAAAACGGCAGCCCCGATGTGGTGTACCTCGACCCGATGTATCCGGAGCGTCGCAAAACCGCCGCTGTGAAAAAAGAAATGGCTTACTTTCACGATTTGGTCGGTGCGGCACAAGACGAAGCCGAGCTTCTGAACGTTGCATTGAATACCGCCAAAAAGCGCATTGTCGTCAAACGCCCGCGCTTGGGTGAATTTCTCGATAGGCGCAAACCTGCTTATCAATATACAGGCAAAAGCACGCGTTTTGACGTTTACCTTCCGACAAGGCCGTCTGAAGACTAAAAGCAAACTTGCAACATATCAAAAGAAACCGCCGGCGTTATCAGCGCGGCGGCAAAGTGTGATATAAATACCCTTTCCCAAACTTCATTGGAGCAAACTATCATGGAATTAGTATTCATCCGTCACGGACAAAGCGAATGGAACGCGAAAAACCTTTTCACCGGCTGGCGCGACGTCAAGCTGAGCGAGCAAGGTTTGGCAGAAGCCGCAGCAGCAGGTAAAAAGCTGAAAGAGAAAGGCTACGAGTTTGACATCGCCTTTACCTCCGTTCTGACCCGTGCCATCAAAACCTGTAACATCGTTTTGGAAGAATCCGACCAACTGTTTGTTCCACAAATCAAATCATGGCGTTTGAACGAACGCCACTACGGTCAGCTGCAAGGTATGGATAAAAAACAAACCGCAGAAAAATACGGCGACGAGCAAGTCCACATTTGGCGCCGCAGCTACGACACCCTGCCTCCGCTGCTCGATCCTAAAGATCCTAACTCCGCCCACAACGACCGCCGCTATGCCAACCTGCCTAGCGATGTCGTACCTGATGGCGAAAACCTCAAAGTTACCCTCGAGCGCGTCCTGCCTTTCTGGGAAGACCAAATCGCTCCGGCCATCTTGAGCGGCAAACGTGTATTGGTTGCGGCACACGGCAACTCCCTGCGTGCGTTGGCAAAACACATCGAAGGCATTTCCGACGAAGACATCATGGGCTTGGAAATCCCAACCGGTCAGCCGCTGGTGTACAAATTGGATGAAAACCTGAAAGTGATTGAAAAATTCTACCTGTAAGGTAAAGAGAAAAAAGGACGTGTTGGACACGTCCTTTTTTGTACTTGTCAGTATCGAGGCCGTCTGAAGGCAGTTGATGGCGGGTGACATGAAAAAAGGACGCGTAAAGCGTCCTTTATGGAGATTAAACCCTGTATTACTGGTTTTTCTCGATAATTTCTTTGAGGTGAGGCATAGGGCTGTAACCGCTTTGGCTGCGGCCGTTAGGGAAGACCACGGTCGGTGTGCCGTTGAAGCCGAATTGTTCGCCCAATGAAGTGGTTTCTGCAACAGGGTTTTCGCAGTTTGCTTTGCCGCTTGGGAGTTTGCCTTTGCGCATCCAGTCGATCCATGCCTGGGTCGGATTAGGTTGACACCACAACAGCTCGGCTTTGCGCGCGGCATCAGGGTGCAGGCTCGGAATCGGCATCATGAATGTATAAATCGTGATGTCGGTCATTTTTTCAAACTCATGCTCCAAGCGTTTGCAGTACGGGCAGTCCGGATCGGAGAAAACAGCGACTTTCAGTTTGCCGTTGCCGCGTACTTCTTTGATGGCTTTATCCAAAGGCAGGGAAGCGAAGTCGATTTTGTTCAAATCGGCGGCGCGTTCTTCAGTCATGCTTTGGCGCGTATTGACGTTGATGAGGTCGCCAACGAGCATATAGTCGCCTTTAGCATCGGTATAGATGATTTGTTTGCCGCTGACGACAACTTCATAAATGCCTTTAATCGGTGTTTCACTGACGCTCAAAACTTTCAAATCTTGGGCGGCATAGACTTTTTCCAGACGCGCTTTCAAAGAAGCGGCAACGGATTTGTCGGCAGGCGCTTCCGCTTTGGCGGCCGGAGCAGGCGCCGCATTGGCGTTGGATACGGCAGGTTGACCGCATGCCAACAAAGGAAGGACGGCAAACGGCGTTAAGATTTTGATTAACTTGGTTTTCATGCGAGAGACTTGCGTGTGTTGAAAGTAAGGCATTGTATCAAACCTCTGTCATGTCTGCATTGTACTAAGGCTCAAATTATCGTCTGAAAATAGCTTTCGGCTGTTAAAATACGAAAAAATGATTTGATTGTTTGTATGATCTACCACCGTATTGCCGTAAACGTGCCGCTTTCAGACGGCCTTTTGACGTATTCCTATTCCGAGCCGCTTCCTCCGGGAACGCGGGTGCTTGTGCCTTTCCGCAATAAAACCGTTGTTGGGGTTGTGTGGGAAACGGATATTGCGCCGGATATGGATACGGCGCGGATTTTGAGTGTTCAGACGGCCTTTATGGAAGAAAAGCCGTTGCCTCAAAGCTGGCGTGATTTGTTGGCATTTACGTCGCGTTATTACCACTATCCGACCGGGCAGGCGGTGTTTGCCGCATTGCCGCAAGGTTTGAAGGAAACGCGCGTGGTGGAAATGCCGCAGCCGCCGTTGTTTTACGCTTTGAACGAAGCGGGTAGGGCGCAAACGCCGCCGCCGTCTCGGTTCAACAAAAAAGCGGCTTTGTGGGACGCGCTGCTGTCGGGCGGGATGACGATGGCGGCGTTGAAGCAGGTGAACGCGCAGGCGGCGAAATTAATTGAAGATTGGGCGGAACAGGGTTGGATTGAAACTATGGAAGCGGCGAAACCCGTTTTAAGGTCGTGCAATGGGCAGGCTTCGCACTCTGAATTTGTATTAAATGCTGACCAGCAGAAGGCTTCCGATGAAATTCAGACGGCCTTCGGTAAATTTCAGCCGTTTTTGCTGTACGGCATCACCGGCAGCGGCAAGACCGAGGTATATTTCGATGCGATGGCGAAAGTGTTGGCGCAGGGGCGGCAGGTGTTGTTTCTGTTGCCCGAAATCAACCTCACGCCGCAGCTTTTGAAGCGGGTGGAAGACCGTTTTGCCGATGTGCCGACCGCTGTGTTGCACAGCCAAATGGCGGCAGGCAAACGCACGCAGGATTATCTGCGCGCGATGTTGGGACAGGCGAAATTGGTCATCGGCACGCGGCTGGCGGTGTTCACACCGATGGATGATGTCGGGCTGATTGTGGTCGATGAGGAACACGACGGCTCGTTCAAACAGGACAACGAATTACGCTACCACGCCCGCGATTTGGCGGTGTGGCGGGCGAAGCAGAGCGGCTGTCCCGTCGTCTTGGGCAGCGCCACGCCCAGCTTGGAGAGCTGGCACAAGGCGCAAAGCGGCGCGTACCGCCTGCTGCAACTGACCGAACGCGCCCATACCACTGCGCAACTGCCGCAAGTAGACATCCTCAACGTAGGTCGTCTGAAACTCGACAACGGCTTCTCGCCGCAAGCCTTGCAGCTTTTGAAACAGAACTTTGAAGCAGGCGGCATGTCGCTGGTGTACCTCAACCGGCGCGGCTTCGCGCCCGCGCTGTTTTGCGGCGACTGCGGCCATACCTTCGGCTGCCCGAACTGCTCCGCCAAGATGGTGCTGCACCAACGCGCCCGCCAACTGCGCTGCCACCACTGCGACCACCGCGAACCCATCCCATTCAAATGCCCCGACTGCGGCAACCAAGACCTGACCGCCGTCGGCCACGGCACGCAGCGCGTCGAAGAAACCCTGCGCGCCTTCCTGCCCAAGGCCGCCGTCGTCCGCGTCGACAGGGACAGCACCGCGCACAAAAATGACTGGGCGGATTTGTACCGCCGCATCGCCGACAACGAAATCGATATTCTGGTCGGCACGCAGATGCTCGCCAAAGGTCATGATTTCGCGCGACTCAACCTTGTTATCGTGTTAAACGCCGACGGCAGTCTATACAGCGCGGATTTCCGCGCGCCGGAAAGGCTGTTCGCCGAGCTGATGCAGGTGTCCGGCAGGGCGGGGCGCGCCGACAAACCCGGCAAGGTGTTGATACAGACCCAACTGCCCGAACATCCCGTCTTCGCCGCCGTCAAAGCGCAGGACTACGCCGTGTTTGCCGAAAACGAATTGAACGAGCGACAAATGTTCGCCATGCCGCCCTTCGGTTTCCAGACTGCCGTCCGCGCCGACGCGCCGCGCGTTGCCGATGCGATGGAGTTTCTCAACGCCGCCAAAGAAACCATTGCTCCGCTTTTGCCTGAAAGCGTCTCCCAGTTCGGCGCCGCCCCCATGCTGATGGTGCGCCTTGCCGAACGCGAACGTGCGCAAGTTTTCCTCGAATCGACATCTCGACAAGATTTGCATCGCGCCGTGAGTTTGTGGGTACAAGTGTTACAGCAAAACAGGGACGGCAAAATCCGATGGTCGGTGGACGTTGATGTGCAAGAGGCTTGATTGAAATGATTCAATCAATATAGAAATAAAAGGCCGTCTGAAAATCTGTTTTTCAGACGGCCTTAAGTTTTGGAATCAGTTTAGAAGAATTTTGCAGCGATATAGCCGAGTGCAAGCAGACTCAAAACGGCGAATACGATAGCCATTGTAAGCAGAAACTGTGTTTTCTTCCTTGCTGCAAGTGCGGCCAGCTCAGGATTTTGGCCTAACTCTTCGCGTAGTTGGGATTCCAATTCAGCACGGATTTTCTTGCGCAGCTTTTTCTCTTCCTGCTCGCGTTCATATTTGAGCTTGTGGGCAATTTCGGTTTGTTTTTTATGCTCGAAAGAGATTTTTTCCTGCCATTCAATGCGCTTGCGCTGGATGGCCAGCTCATTTTTTTCTGTCAAATCAAAGTGGCAGGTTTTACATTCCTGTGCGTCGAGTTCGTCGATAATCGTCATGCAGACTGGGCATTGGATAGGGTCGGGCGTGTTGACTGCCAACACGGGTTCTTCTTCAACCGCTTCCAACTCCATAGCCTGACGGACGATTACGTCCAAACCTAAATAGCTGAAGTAATGCTGCGCATTTTCGCGCTCGTCTTGGGTGCATTTCTCGGCCACAATAGCTTGCGGACGCTCGGCCAAAGCTTGAATCAGACTCTCGACTTCGTTTTCAGGCAGGTTGTCATACAGGCAGGCATGGATGCGCTCCCTATCCGTGTTCGGCGGATAGGAAACGTATACGTCGAAAAATTTTTCTTGTTTGCTCATTGATATCCCATGAATATTTCGACTGCATCAACCAAATGGGTTGGGTCTGAGGTTTTGTTATTGTGTTTGAGCTGTTTTGGCTTGCGATGCAGGCAAAAACAGAGGCCGCAGTCTTAGGCAGACCGGATAGGGGGTGCCTTTGTGTCGTTAATCGGCTGGACAATGATTTTTTATTTATATGGCAATATGCATGTCCAATGTTATGTCTATTGTAGAGTAAATATTCACGCCCGATATTATTATTATAAGATAAATCCAATATTGTTTAAAATAAATTCACACAAAAGGCCGTCTGAAGATACAGACGGCCTGTTTTTCATGAAGAAACGGATTATTTATACGGAGAAGGACGAGCCGCAACCGCAAGTTGTTTCGGCATTCGGATTGCGGATGACGAATTGAGAACCTTGCAGGCTTTCGGTGTAGTCGATTTCTGCACCAACCAGATATTGGTAGCTCATCGGGTCGACCAAGAACGTCAGGCCGTTTTTTTGGATTTCGAAATCGTCGTCGTTTTTGATTTCATCAAAGGTAAAACCATATTGGAAGCCGGAGCAACCGCCGCCGTTGACGAATACGCGCAATTTCAAATCGGGATTGTTCTCTTCGGCGATCAGGTCGGCAACTTTGGTGCAGCAGCTGTCAGTAAAGATAATAGGGCTTTCGTCTGACATGATGTGATTCCTTTTATATGAATATTTTTACTATTGTCGCTCAAACCGTTAGCCAAGGCAAGTTTGTGCAGACAGGGTCTGCCAGCTTACATGGAGGGCATGGCAGAAATTTCAAGCACCAGTATGTCAGATTTAGATGCTTCTGCCAAACCATTCTACACGGCCGATGATGGCAACGTCGTCGGTCGGGTTTTTCAAGTCGATTTCAAAAGTAGGGTAGGCTTCGTTGGCAGAAATGACGTTGACGATGCCACCGGGTATCAGTTGCAGGCGTTTGACCAAAAGGTTTTCATTGAGGCGTAAAACATAGAGGCCGTCGCGCGGCGTGGTTTGGCCGTGGTTGATGAGGATGGTGTCGCCATCATTCAGCACGCCTTCCATCGAGTCGCCTTTGACTGAGATAACGGAAAGGTTTTTGATGTCTCGCGTTACATAATTTTCAATCCAATAGCGTCGGAACGCCATGGCGAATATGGGTTGCTCATCGCCGACGAGCTGGCCGTGTCCGGCCGCGGCCTGGATGTCGTAACGCGGTACGAAGACAAATTCGTCTATATCGACAGGGTTGCCTAGTGTGTCGGTTGCTGTGGCCTTTGGGGCTTCGGAATCAGGGAAGGGAGAACCTTCGCCTGTTAAAAGCCAGTCTATGCTGCAGCCTTTAAGTTGTTTGATTTTTTTTAGCGTTTCCGATTTCGGCAGGCCTCCTTCGTTCCAGATACGGCTGAATCCGGCGATGGTCATATCGATGTCGGCGGCAATTTTGGCTTGGCGGGCTTCATCTTTCCATAAGAAAGCCAGGCGGTCTTTAAAGGTATCCATGTTTATGCCTTTGTGGAGGTATGTTTTTTATATGGTTTGGACGATTTGAGTGTATTTTACCTTAGTTTTTATAAAATTGTAAGAAAAAAATTACTTCATCTAAGAAAAAGTATTGCATATTCTATTTTTTCTTAGTATTATTCGTTTTGTCTTAGATAAATCGATATTTCTAAATTTCTGTTCGATTTTTCTTAGTTTAATTTTATTTGGTTTAGTTTTTCTGATTTAAACCTGCTATATGATTATGATGAGAGGTGTGAAATGACTCGTTCGCGTAAAAATACTTTTTGGGTGCTGCTGGCGTTGGTACTGGGTTTTTTTGCTCTGCCTTTCGGATCTTCGGAGGCGCATGAGGCGGACGGTAATCTGACGGCTTCGGAATGCGAACGCTTGGGCAGCTTGAGTCTGGATCAGATGGACGGCAGGCTGCTGGCTTTTGCCAAAGAATGCGATATGGTGGAGGCTACCCACGATTGGGAGCAACAGTACGGCAACTTGAATGAAGAAGAAATGCTTGCCGGCGTAGTGTATGAGTGATGTTTGTGAATGAATCGATAAAGGCCGTCTGAATGATCAAAGTTTCAGACGGCCTTGTGTTTTTAATAATGATGGCTTAAGGCATCAATGGTGCATTAGTCAGGCCGGTGGTTTCGGGTAGGCCGAACATGATGTTCATATTCTGCACGGCTTGACCGGCTGCGCCTTTGACCAAGTTGTCGATGACGGAAAGAACAATCCACACATCGTCTTGTTCGGGCGCTTTTTGAACGCTGATACGACAAAGGTTGGCGCCGCGCACGCTGCGGGTTTCAGGTGTCGAACCTGAAGGCAGGATATCGACAAAAGGACTGTCGCGGTAGTATTCGCGCAGTAAGGCTTCAGGATCGGTATGTTCTTGCAGGTGCAGATACAGGGTGGCGTGCATGCCGCGTATCATCGGAACAAGGTGTGGCACGAAAATCAGGCCGTCTGAAACATGGTCTTGCAGCCCAGACAGGGTTTGTCGGATTTCAGGCAGATGGCGGTGGCCGCTGACGCCGTAGGCTTTGAAGTTATCGCCTGCTTCGCACAACAGGGCATGGGTACTGGCTTTTCGGCCTGCACCGGAAACACCGGATTTACAGTCGGCAATCAGAGGCGCGTTGGCTTTCAGACGGCCAGCCTGAAGCAGCGGCAATAAGGGCAGGGAAACGCAGGTAGGGTAGCAGCCTGGGTTGGCCACCAGCATGGCTTTGGCGATGTCGTCTTTGTAAAGTTCGCACAAACCGTACACTGCTTGGGAAACGAGTTGCGGCGCGGCATGGGTCATTTTGTACCATTGTTCCCATGTTGGGATGTTGCGGATGCGGAAGTCGGCAGACAGGTCAATCACGCGTACGCCTTTTTCGACAAGGGACGGTGCTTCTTTCATGGCCACGCCGTTGGGTGTGGCGAAGAACACAAGGTCGCAGCGGTCAAGTCCGGCATCCTCGGGCGTTTGGAATGCAAGGTCGTAAATGCTGCGCAGGCTGGGGAAGTAGTCGGCAACCGCAATACCGGCTTCGCTTCGGCTGGTGACGGCAGTGACTTCTACGTTGGGGTGGCTGCTGAGCAGGCGTAACAATTCAACGCCTGTGTAACCGGTTGCACCGACGATACCAATTTTAATTTTTGTGGTCATGGTGTGGCTCCTTTGTAGGGGTAACAATGCGTTTGATTATATAGTAATTAATTGCCGTCGGTCAGCGGTGCTTGTGCCAAGCTTTGCAATAGAGGGCTAAACAGGCCGTCTGAAATATGGGATTAACGATATTGGAGAGAGGATTTCAGACGGCCTGAGCGTTTGGAAAACGCAGTTTGCGGTTTGATTTGTGGTGGGTGTTTCGTCTTTATCCTATCCATACGAATACACAATAAAAATGTAAAAAAATGCCCCCGGGTTGGAGGACCGGAGGCAAGTATCCAAGGAGTAGCTCTCATCAACAAGAACTAGTTACTTGGTACTATATCCCTTGTTAGGATTGAAAGCAAGCGTTTTGCACATTTTAACGGTTAAATAATTTTTTCATTCAAATTCAGCGAGCTATCAGATAGGGATCGAATCCTGAGATAATGGTAATAGAGGATAGGCTAAGAACAATTAAAACGGCAGGTATCAGTGATTGGGAGCAGCCATACTCTGAGCATTACTCTGATGTGTGTGTACATGGCAATATTGATTGAGTCGGTCGGGGGGGAAGCTGAAACCTTCTAACTAACCGAGTTGAGCTAAAGTGAGGCCTTCTTCAAACTGATTGATAAAATAGCTGAAAGGCATGAAATGCGTGCGCCGATGAGGAAGGGTTTGTTTTTAAATATAAATTTACAAATCATTTATTTCATTCAATTTTGATATTGTTAAACCATCGGGCCAAAAAAAGGTTGCCATCGGAAGGGGAGCCGTTGGCAACGAATGGAGGTGGTAATGCAATGAAAGCTAGATATAAGGAGTAGTGCCAAACTAGCTATAAGTAACTATATCGAAACTGTAAGAAAAATCAACACAAGTTGCCTGTTACTGGCAAAAATTTTTAGTCGGCTTGCCTAAAATCAAATTTTTAAGTAATTGCTTGGTTAGTTGATGCTGGGATTGGTATTGGTAGCTTGAGCTGAATTGTTATAGGCCGTCTGAAAATTGCCGGGGTTGTTCGGCTATAATGCTGTTTTGGTTTTTTAAGGCCTTTGCAAAAATATGGTTTTGTTGTTTTAAGCTGAATGTGTACCAGATTTTTTTGCAAAGCTTTTGGGGTATGAGGAGAAAGAGATGAAGAAGGTTTTGGTGTTGCAACATGGGGATTTGGGCGCGTGCGACTGGTCGGTGTTTGGCGGTTTGGTGTCTGCGCCATCAGGGAAGTCGGTGTTGCGTGTGCCGGTTGATGATGATTTTGAATTGACGGACGAGATGCGTGCGGCGTTGATTGCGCAGCAGATAGATGGCGCAGTATTGCCGGATGTGGCTTTTGCTGATTTGGGACTGATTGTCAGCGATATGGATTCGACGCTGATTACGATTGAGTGTGTGGATGAGATTGCGGCCGGTGTCGGGCTGAAGGATGAGGTGGCTGCAATTACGGAGCAGTCGATGCGCGGCGAGCTGGACTTTGAGCAGTCTTTGCGTAAGCGTGTGGCTTTGCTGGCCGGTTTGGACGAGCGCGTGTTGGAGGAAGTGTACGAGAATGTGTTGCAGCTGTCGCCGGGCGCGGAATTTTTGTTGGAAGAGTGTAAACGGAATGATATGAAGTTTATGCTGGTGTCGGGTGGATTTACGTTCTTTACGGAACGCCTGCAACGGCGTTTGGGCTTGGATTTCCATTTTGCAAATGTATTGGAAGTGGAAAACGGCAAGCTGACAGGCCGTCTGAAAGGGCGGATTATCGATGCGCAGGCTAAGGCGGATTTGTTGCGTGAATACCGTGAGCGTCTGGGTTTGGCTCCGTGGCAGGTGGTGGCGATGGGTGATGGTGCGAATGATATTCCGATGATACGGGAGGCGGGATTCGGCATTGCTTATCGGGCGAAACCGAAAACTGAAGCGAATGCGGATGCGTGTGTGCGCTTTGGTGGTTTGGAACGGATACGCGGTTGGTTTGCGTAAACGGTTTGAGGATGTTTGTCAGTCAGGCCGTCTGAACAATCGGGAAACCGGTTTTCAGACGGCCTGATGTTTTATAAGGCGATAAAACGGTAACCTTCGGCATCGACTTCGAGAATGGAGGCGTAATTGTCGCGCCAGTCGCCGAGTACGATACGGGTGTAATCGGCGTTGCGGTGGATGTTTTCGCGGTGGGTATGGCCGTGGATGAGCAGGGGCGTGTGGAAGCGTTGGACGGTTTCGTGGGTAAAGGCCGGATTGACATCCATGATGTCGGCGGTTTTGTGTTGTTTGTCCTGTTTACTCTGCTTGCGGATTTTGGTGGCGATGTTTAGCCGGAGTGTGAGCGGCAAAAGCAGGAACAGGCGTTGCAGCCATTTTTGATGGACGGTACGGCGGAATTTTTGATAAGAATGGTCGTCGGTGCAAAGGGTGTCGCCGTGACAGAGTAGGGTGGGTGTGCCGAACAGGTCGATCACAGCGTACTCGGGCAGTAAGGTCATGCCGGTATCGCGGGCGAAGGTTTTGCCGATGAGGAAGTCGCGGTTGCCATGGATAAAATAGCAGGCGATGCCGCGCTCGGTCAGGCCGCGGATAGTTTGTTTGATGGTTTGAACCAAAGGGCTGTTTTCGTCATCGCCGATCCAAAAATCGAAAAGGTCGCCAAGAATGTATACGGCTTGGGCGTGGACGGCTTTTTCTTGCATAAATTTTTGGAAGAGTGCGGTCAGCTGAGGATGGGATTCGCTCAGGTGCAAATCGGCGATGAAGTAAATCGGCATGATGATGTGGGGCGTATGGGAAGGGTTTTATTATAACTTGGGTTGCCGCGTTTGGATTTGGGCTTGGTGTTTTTCGTTTGTAATGTAGTGATTTTATTGTTTTGATTTGGTGTGATAAAGGCCGTCTGAAACATCTTTTCAGACGGCCTTTTGGTTTATTGGGCTTTGCCCTGATAAGTGATTTGTTTCAGCGTATCTTCTTGGTACAAGTCGCTGATGGGGACGGTATAGAAGAATTCGTTGCTACGGACAAAGCGGTTGACCAAGTCTTTGTCGAGATGGAGGACGTGGTGTCGCAGTTTGTTTAGGCCTTTGAATATCATGGTACTCCAACGCATATAGCCGTCTGAATTAGGGCGGATGTCGTTCATGGCGTCAAGGGCGAGGAGTTTGCGGTTTTGCTCTTCTTTATCCAAAGGATGGGAATAGATGCTTTGGAAGTAAAACGGTTGCTCGGAGGATGGCGGCAGGCTGAGGGAGGAACCTACTTTGCCGATAGGGAAGTCGTCGCTCAGATAATGTATGGTGTGTAAAAACAGATTGCCACGGCGGTAATCGATTTTGCGTAGGGCTTCGATGGCGGCCAGCGCAGTATGTTGGTGGTCGGGATGCGCATCAATATTGGGGGACGGCGATACGATAATATCCGGCTGGAACGTTTCTATCAGATAGCCAAGGTTATCCACTAAGCTGGTCCAAGTCGAGCCGGGTTTGAGGTGCTTCGCCAATGAGGAGGTATTGGCACGGCGAAAAATATCGACATCGGCTGTATCGATTTTGGTCGATTTAATCTCTTTTTCCGGATTTTGGCGCATGGCGGTCAATGTGCTGTCGAAGTAGCCCAGTTGCAGGATGTTTTCAGACGGCACGCCGGCCAAAAGGGGAACGGTCAGGCTGTTCCAAACGCGCATCCGGCCTTTTTGCAGATATTGTGCCTGAGTATCGCAGTCGCATGTGCTGTAAAGATTGCCATAGTGAAAGCTGCCGCCTTCGCTGGCGGTTAAAGTGCAGATCATTGAATTGGCCGCGTGTTTTTCGTACAAACCGTATGCGCTGAGTTCGGCATCGTCAGCATGAGGCGCGAGGACAAGGATTTTTTTGCCGTCTAGGTTTTCACGTGGATAAACAGAGAGTTCGATTTCTTGGTCGGGCAAGGACAGGTATTTGCCTTCCAAGCGGACAGTTTTGTCGCTGTCGGAGAAGGTGTCGCTCAGATTGATATAGCGCACGCCTTTTGCGCCGTATTCGAAATATTGCTTCCATTTGCCTTTGGATGAAATGGTTTCGACAAAAGGCAAGAACAACAGTCCCATCCAGTTGGACTTGATGCGGATTTTGGCAATGACGGTATCCTGTCCGCTGACAGTGGCGGGCAAGGTTAGGCTGCCGCCTTTGAGGGTAGCATGCGCGGTAGAGGGAAGGGAGGGATAGTTATAGTCTTGGTGTGTGTTATAGGCAAACTGTTTTTTGTGAATAATTGAAGTAATAATAAACAACAAAATAAAAAAAGTCAGTATCAGCCCCGTCAGTATCAGAAACATTGTTTGGTTCCTTTATTGTTGTAACAGTCATGATAGTGCTTGTGGAGCTTATTTGTTTGTTTTTCTTACAAACGGTTGTTTTTCATACTCTAACGTCATTAAAGTGAACATTTAAAATAAAACAGTTTGCGGGTTGATTATATATAAACGACCAAAATGTAGAAAGGCCGTCTGAAAAATTTGAAAGAAATTTCAAAAATTTCAGACGGCCTTGATATTTTAAAGGTTAAGCCGGTAAATTATGCTTCTTTTGTTTCAACTGCTTTCTGACGCAGACGTAGGCTTAACTCGCGAAGTTGTTTGTCGTCGACCACATTAGGTGCATTGGTCAGCAGACATTGTGCACGTTGTGTTTTTGGGAAGGCAATCACGTCGCGGATGGATTCCGCACCAGTCATCAGGGTAACCAGACGGTCGAGGCCGAATGCAAGGCCGCCGTGAGGAGGCGCACCGAATTTCAGGTTGTCCAAGAGGAAGCCGAATTTCTCTTGTTGTTCTTCAGGGCTGATTTTCAGCGCGGCAAACACTTTCTCTTGTACGTCTGCGCGGTGGATACGGATAGAGCCGCCGCCGATTTCCCAGCCGTTCAACACCATGTCGTAGGCACGGGCCAAACAGTTTGCCGGGTCGGAAACCATCAGGTCTTCATGACCTTCTTTAGGCGCGGTAAACGGATGGTGTACGGCAACGTAGCGGTCGGCTTCTTCGTCGTATTCGAACATTGGGAAATCGACAACCCACAAAGGTTTCCATTCGTCTACGAAGTAGCCGTTGTCTTTGCCGTGTTCCAAGCCGACTTTGATACGCAGCGCGCCGATGGCTTCGTTCACGACTTTGGCTTTGTCTGCGCCGAAGAAGATGATGTCGCCGTTTTGCGCGCCGGTACGCGCAATGATTTCTTTCAGGGCGTTTTCAGACAGGAATTTGACGATTGGAGATTGTAGGCCGCTGTCTTCGCCGTTGGAGAGGTTGCTCACATCGTTTACTTTGATGTATGCCAGACCTTTCGCGCCGTAGATGCCGACAAATTTAGTATATTCGTCGATTTCTTTGCGGCTGAATTTCGCGCCGTTAGGTACGCGCAGAGCGACTACACGGCCGCCTTTCATGTCGGCTGCACCACGGAAGACTTTGAATTCTTCGGTCTTCATTAGGTCGGTCAACTCGGTGAATTTCAAGTTGATGCGCATATCCGGTTTGTCAGAGCCGTAGTAGAACATGGCTTCAGAGTAAGGCATGCGTGGGAAGTCGCCCAAATCTACGTTCAAAGCATCTTTGAAGACTTGTTTGGCCATGCCTTCAGTGATGTCCATGATTTCATCCTCGTTCAAGAACGAGGTTTCCAAGTCGATTTGGGTAAATTCAGGTTGACGGTCGGCACGCAAGTCTTCGTCACGGAAACATTTGGTGATTTGGTAGTAACGGTCGAAACCGGCAACCATCAGCAATTGTTTGAACAATTGCGGAGATTGCGGCAGAGCGAAGAATTCACCCGGATGAACGCGGCTTGGCACGAGGTAGTCGCGCGCGCCTTCCGGAGTGGAGCGGGTCAGCATCGGGGTTTCGATGTCGATGAAGCCTTGCGCGTCCAGATAACGGCGAACGCCCATGGCCACTTGATAACGCAGGCGCAGGTTGCGTTGCATGGTAGGACGGCGCAAGTCGATAACGCGGTTGGTCAGGCGCACGTTTTCGCTGATGTTTTCATCGTCAATTTGGAACGGAGGCGTAGCAGCAGCGTTCAAGACTTCGATTTCTTTGGCAAGGATTTCGATTTTGCCGGAAATCATTTTGTCGTTGGTTGTACCTTCTGGACGATTGCGTACGCGGCCGGTAATGCTCAAAACGTATTCGTTGCGGGAAGAGTCGGCAGCGGCAAATGCTTCCGGAGTGTCAGGGTCGATAACGACTTGAACGATGCCTTCGCGGTCGCGCAGGTCAATAAAAATCACACCGCCGTGGTCGCGTCGGCGGTGTACCCAGCCTTTGACGGTAACGGTTTGGTCTAAGTATTGCTCGCTGATAAGGCCGCAATAGTTGGTACGCATAAAATCACCTTTTTATATTGTTCAATTTGAAAAAGAAGGAAAGGCCGTCTGAAAAAAAGAAGACCTTAATTGTTGTGTTCGGTATCACCGTCTTTAGACGGTTTTTGGGCAGGTAGGGCTTTAACCGGCAAGTCGTCTGGCATGACCATGCCCAGTGAAATCACATATTTCAATGCCTGATCCACGCTCATGTCCAGCTCGCGCACGTCGCTTTTTTTCACCATGATGTAATAGCCGCCGGTCGGGTTGGGCGTGGTTGGGACGTAAACGGAAATATAGTCGTCATCTTGCGGCAGGCTGCCTTTGAGTTTGGCGGGAATATGGCCGGAAACAAAGGCTATCGTCCAAATGCCCGGTTGCGGAAAGGGAACCAGTACGGGGGTTTTGAACGAGCGGCTGCTGTCAGAGAGCAGGGATTCGGAAACTTTTTTAACGCTGGAGTAGATGGATTTGACGACGGGAATGCGTCCTAAAAGGCTGTCCCATGCACCGAGAATCCGTCTACCCAATACGTTGGCGGCGAATACGCCGGTAACGAACAAGACGACTGTGGCGGCGACGATGCCCAAGCCGGGAATGTTGAATCCCCAGAAATGCTGGGGCTGCCAGCTTTCCGGCAATAGGTTGATCAGTCTGTCGGCGGCGGAGATGATGTAGCTCATCGCCCAGATGGTTACGGCAATCGGCAACCAAACCAGCACGCCTGTAATCAGGTATTTCTTTAAAGCCTTGGCGATTTTTCCGCTTTCGGCTGCGGCTTCTGTCATCTTTGTTTCATTCCGGCAAGTTTTGCCCAAACTTTACATTATACGCGTTTGGGCGCTAGGAAACGAGTATTTTAAACGAATGGCTTGTTTTGTTTTATTGTTTCAGACAGCCGCCTTGATTGCATAGGCCGTCTGAAACAATATGGGGGCATTTAGATGCCGTCCCAGTCGTTGAACATCAGGCCGAAGCCGATGCCGTTTTGTTTGTGGTTGTAGTCAATCAGACTTTCGCCGTAGCCGTGGAAGCCGCGGACAACGCCTTTGAGTTTGCCTTTGATGGGGAAAGTATAGGCCGCTTCAACGGCACCGCGTCCGCTTTTCGGGTTGTAACGCAGGACGGAATAAACATTTTGCTTATCGTTGAAACGGTATTGGACTTTCAAGTCGCCGTAGCCCATGTATTTGTTGATGTCCGGATTGTCATCGTCATCCCCTTTTTGGTCGAAGGCGCGCATCCAAACTCTAGGGATGACGGTCAGCTTGCCCCATTCCATACCGGCCATGGCGTAAACCCGGTTCCATGAGCGTGATTCGGGGCGGCTTTGACCATTGGACTGGTGAACAAAACCTGCGCCAACCATACGCAGTTTGCCGCCGAAAGGCAGGTCTGCTTTAACGGGTTGGGTAATGAAGATTTCAGGCTCGTAGTCGGTATTGCGGAACGGAGCGGATTTGCGGCCTTGGTTGAAGATTTGCCAGTCGGATTTTTGGGTGTAGCCAAACCATACGTCGGCACGGGTTTTGAATAAATCTTCGGCAATCTTGCTTTTGAAGGAAACCTGCATTTTGGTTTCAAGGCGTTTTTGCTCGCTGAATTTTTCCTGCGTGGTTACGCCACGACTGGGGGATTCCGGGTGGTAGTTGGGGCTGCTGTTGTACCAAACGGGCATGAGGTACATAGGGTTGTGCTCGCGTACGCTCAACAGGCCGCGTGTGTCGTTTTTATCCAAATCGTACATCAGGCTTAAAGGTGTGTAGCTGTCGGTAGTTTCGCTTAATACGTCGTCTGAAATATTCGGATGGGTAGGGTTGTCGAATACGATGGCCGCTTCTTTTTTCTCGATGCTCTTGCGGACGCTTTGTTCGAGGTCAACTGGTGTTTTGGCGGTTTCGGTTTGCGCTTGCGGCAGTGGGAATTGAGGGGGGAGTTGCGCCGAGTAGATGTTGTCGTAACACGCCAAACGGGTGGCGTTGTCTTGAATGGTGGTGCAGTGTAGGGCGGTATCGGCGGTGGCCAGCGGGGCTGCGGCAATGAATCCGATACTTAGGGAATGTTTCAACATCTTGGTCATGAGAGTTTCCGTTGTTTTTCAGACGGCCTGATGAAAGGGTAAATGGTTTTATTTAGTTGGTTTGGGCGGTGAATACGGCAATGCCCCTGAAAGGCAGGACCTCAGGGGCATCGTATCAGCTCGATTATCCTGCTTTGGTTATCAGGACTTCCAGCATCTGCATCAGTATTAAGCCAAAGCTTTTACTTTAGCAGACAGACGGCTTTTGTGACGGGCTGCTTTGTTTTTGTGGAATACGCCTTTGTCAGCGATACGGTCGATGACTTTAACGGATTCTTGGTAAACTGCTTGAGCAGCAGCTTTGTCGCCGGCTTCAACTGCTTTCAACACTTTTTTCACAGCGGTACGGAATGCAGTACGCAGGCTGGCGTTGTGGGCGCGTTGTTTAACCGACTGGCGGGCACGTTTGCGGGCTTGTGCGCTGTTTGCCATATTGAATATCTCCTGAAAAATAAATTCTGTAAACGCGCAATTTTAAAGACAGATTTCCTTGTATGCAAGTTTTTTCTCTATAAACGTGCGCAAATCAGCCGTATTTTGCCCAAAAACGACAGCCGGTGCAACGCTTTTGGGAAAAAGATGATATTGCTTTGCCTTATTTCAATAAAAATCAGATGGATATTGCTTTGCGTTTGCTTACGTTTCCATTACAATAGCCTAACTTTGCGCCGGGGTGTTTATGGGGTGCAGGGTTTCTTATTTAGGGTATACGGATTTAATGGTTGATGGGGCACCTTCACCCCATCAATCTGATACCACCCTCAGATGGTTGATAGATC